>CAMWOX010000078.1 GCA_947175975.1 uncultured Ruminococcus sp. | reverse complement strand
TTTCCAGTGTCTTGCTGTAACCGTTTACAACACCTTCAATCATATTATGAATCAGTGTTCTGGTCAGACCGTGCAGACTTCTGTGTTTTTTATCATCAGAAGGACGTGTGACAGTAATCACGCCGTCCTGAAGCTCGATGCCCAGTTCTTTGGAGAACTGCTGGCAAAGCTCGCCTTTCGGACCTTTTACTGTTACCTGATTATCAGCGATCTTCACATCCACTCCGGCAGGAACAGCAATCGGCATTCTGCCAATTCTTGACATATTCTTCTTCCTCCTTACCAGATATATGCGAGCAATTCACCGCCGACATGTAAAGCTCTTGCTTTCTTGTCAGTCATGATGCCCTTGGATGTGGAAACAATTGCAATGCCCAGTCCCTTACGAACTTTCGGCATATCCTCACAGCCTGAATAAATACGCAGACCAGGCTTGGAAACCCTGCGCAGACCGGAAATCACCGGAGTTCTGTCCTCTGTGTATTTCAGAGTCACTCTGATGATGCCCTGTTTGCCGTCATCTACGATCTGAAAGCCCTTGATATAACCCTCATCAGCGAGGATCTGTGTGATGGCTTTCTTCACGTTAGATGCAGGAATATCTACCGTGGCGTGCTTCGCAGTGCTTGCATTACGGATTCTCGTGAGCAAATCTGCGATAGTATCTGAAATTTGCATGCCAAAGACCTCCTTTTAAAATTTACCAGCTTGCTTTCTTAACACCCGGAATCTGACCGTCATTTGCCAGCTCTCTGAAGCAGATACGGCAGATGCCGTATTTTCTCAGATACGCATGCGGTCTTCCGCAGATTTTGCATCTGGTGTACGCTCTTGTGGAGAACTTGGGTGTCTTCTGCTGCTTATTGATCATTGCCTTTTTCGCCATTTCGTGTCCCTCCCTTAGTCAGCAAACGGTGCGCCGAGGAGCTTTAACAATTCCTTAGCCTCTTCGTCTGTCTGAGCGGTTGTGATAAAATTGATGTCCATACCACGAACTTTGTCAATTTTATCATATTCGATTTCAGGGAAAATCAGCTGTTCCTTGATACCCGTGGAATAATTGCCACGACCATCGAAAGAATTGCCGTTGATGCCTCTGAAGTCACGGACACGGGGGAATGCAACGTTGAACAGCTTATCAACGAAATCATACATTCTTTCGCCTCTGAGTGTGACTTTCACACCGATCGGCATACCCTCACGCAGTTTGAAATTTGCGACAGATTTCTTTGCACGGCAAACAACCGGCTTCTGTCCTGTAATCTTAGCAAGATCATTCATGATCGCATCAATGACCTTGGAATTTTCTTTTGCCTCACCAGCACCAACGTTGATGACAACTTTATCCAGCTTCGGAATCTGCATCACGCTCTGATAGCCGAATTTCTGCATCAATGCAGGAGCAACGGTATTGACATACTGTTCTTTTAATCTTGCCATTTCGTTTCTCCTTTACTCGAAAGACTTGCCGCACTTCTTGCAGACACGGAGCTTAATCTTCTTGGTCTTGCCGTTGTCCAGAGTCTTCTCTTCAAACGTATGACCAACTCTGGTAGGCTGTCCGCACTTCGGGCAAACCAGCTGAACTTTGCAGGCATAAACCGGAGCTTCTGCTCTTACGATATTGCCGGACTGACCCATCGCAGTGGGCTTGAGATGTTTCGTCACCATGTTGACGCCCTCAACAATGACTTTACCCTCTTTCGGGCTGACCTCGACAACTTTCGCTGTCAGTCTGCCGTTTTCTTTCTTATCCGGATTCTTATACTTGTACTCGTCTGCACCGGTGCGCAGAATGACAGTATCGCCTGTTTTAACATGAAGCTTTGCACTCATTCTGAGACCTCCCTTACAGTACTTCCGGAGCGAGAGATAAAATCTTCATGTAATCCTTTTCACGAAGTTCTCTGGCAACCGGCCCGAAGATACGAGTACCTTTCGGATTCTTGTCTTCTTTGATAATTACGGCAGCATTCTCGTCAAAACGAATATAAGTGCCGTCTTCTCTTCTGAGACCCTTTGCGCTGCGGACGATGACTGCCTTAACAACATCGCCTTTCTTAACCACACCGCCGGGTGTTGCTTTCTTAACGGATGCAACAACGACATCGCCGATATTGGCATATCTTCTGCGAGTGCCGCCTAATACTCTGATACACATCAGTTCCTTTGCACCAGTGTTGTCCGCAACTTTCAGATAAGTCTGCATCTGAATCATGGGATGCTTTCCGCTGCTGAATATAAATTATATATTATAATCTATAACAGGAAAGAAATAAATTTCAAATCCTGAGCAGCTTTCTCCTTTCCTCAAAAATTAATATAAATTACTTCGCTTTCTCGATGATATTCACAACACGCCATCTCTTGTCTTTAGAGAGCGGACGTGTTTCCATAACAGATACACGATCGCCAACACGGCACTCGTTGTTTTCGTCATGTGCTTTCAGGCGAACGGTACGCTTGATGATCTTCTTGTACAGCGGATGCTTTACATTGTCGACGATTGCAACAACGACTGTTTTGTCCATCTTGTCGCTGACAACCATACCGGTTCTCGTCTTTCTCAGATTTCTTTCAGCCAAAGCGTTCTTCCTCCTATCTTACTTTGCGCTCTGTGCAAGTTCTGCCTCACGCAGACAGGTTTTCACACGTGCAATGTCTTTCTTGACAGCCTTTACTTTTGCTGTATTATCCAGCTGACTGATCGCAAGCTGGAAGCGGAGTGCAAAAAGCTCTTCTTTCAGGCTTACAAGCTTCTGATTCATTTCTTCTACAGTCATCTCTTTGATTTCTGCTGCTTTCATTGCTGACTCCCCTCCTTACTCTGCTGCGGCTGTTGTTTCTTCAGATTCTTTGACAATAAACTTGCACTTGATAGGCAGTTTATGCATCGCAAGACGCATTGCTTCTCTTGCAGTCTCTTCCGGAACGCCCTTGATTTCAAACAGGACTCTGCCGGGCTTGACAACTGCTACCCAGTACTCCGGAGAACCTTTACCAGAACCCATTCGGGTTTCAGCAGGCTTTTCTGTAATCGGCTTGTCCGGGAAAATCTTGATCCAGACCTGACCGCCTCTCTTGATATATCTTGTCATAGCGATACGGGCAGACTCAATCTGGTTGGAAGTAATCCAAGCCGGTTCAAGTGCCTGCAAACCGAAATCACCATAGCTGACTTTGTTGCCTCTGTAGGCTTTACCGGTCAAACGTCCTCTGTGGACTCTGCGGTATTTTACTCTCTTCGGAAGAAGCATGATTACTTATTGCCTCCTTCTCTTCTTGTATTACCGTTGCGGAAATTATTATTACCGCCACGTCTGTTCTCGCCACGGAAATTACCACGACGGTCGTCACGTCTTCTGTTGTCACGGTTATCTCTGCCGTCTCTGTTATCTCTGCGTCTTCTCTCGGTTCTTTCTCTGGAAGCCATTGCCTTTGCAGCATCTCCCTTGAGAACTTCACCCTTGTAGATCCAAACCTTTACGCCGAGTTTACCATAAGTTGTATCAGCTTCAGCAAAACCATAATCAATATCAGCACGGATTGTCTGCAACGGAATTGTACCCTCATGGTAGCTTTCAGAACGTGCAATTTCTGCGCCTGCAAGTCTGCCGGATACCATAACTTTGATGCCCTTTGCATTTAATCTCATTGCTCTGCTGATGGACTGCTTCATTGCACGACGGAAAGACACACGGTCTTCGAGATCCTTTGCAATTTTTTCAGCCACGAGCTGTGCATCGAGATCTGGCTGTCTGATTTCCATAATATTAATGGCAACCTGCTTGCCCATCATTTTCTCGAGCTTTGTCTTGAGCTTTTCAATTTCTGCGCCGCCCTTGCCGATTACAAGACCTGGCTTCGCACAATGAATGTGGATTCTGACTTTGTCTTCTGCAAAGCGTTCGATTTCCACACGAGGTACACCCATTGGCTTGAGTGTTTTCAGGATATAATTTCTGATATTGTAATCCTCTACCAGCATATCGCCGAAATCAGCCTTTTTTGCGTACCAGCGGGAATCCCAGTCTTTAATTACACCGACACGGAGACCGTGCGGGTTCACTTTCTGTCCCATTGTAATTCATAGCCTCCTCGGATTAATCTTCTTGTTCTTTCACCACGATTGTGATGTGAGATGTTCTCTTCAGAATCCGGTACGCTCTGCCCTGTGCTCTGGGCATGATGCGCTTCATAATCGGACCTGGTGTGACATAGCATTCAGAGACATACAGGCTGTCTTTGTTCATGCTGTTGTTATTGTCTGCATTTGCAACAGCGGACTTCAAAAGCTTTTCCAGAATCGGACTTGCTGCCTTAGGTGTCAGGCGAAGTGTTGCGAGTGCCTTTTCAATCGGCTGATTTCTGATCAGATCCAGCACGATCTGCACTTTTCTGGGAGAAATGCGGACATTATTCAGAGTTGCTCTTGCTTCCATGATTTTCCTCCTTCCGCATTACTTCTTGCCGTTGTTGGATGTTTTAGAACCGGCATGACCCTTGAATGTTCTTGTCGGTGCAAACTCACCGAGCTTGTGACCAACCATGTCTTCTGTAACATAAACCGGCACATGCTTTCTGCCGTCATGTACAGCAAACGTATGACCTACGAAATCCGGGAAGATTGTAGAAGAGCGACTCCATGTCTTGAGTACCTTCTTTTCGCCCGCTTCGTTCATCGCAATCACTCTCTTGAGGAGAACTTCCTGCACATAAGGTCCTTTTTTAATACTTCTGCTCATCGCTTAAGTTTCTCCTTTCCGATTATTTACCATTGCGGCGTTTTACGATATATTTATCTGTCCGGTTATGAGACTTTCTGGTCTTATAACCCAGAGCAGGCTTGCCCCACGGGGTAACAGGTCCGGGACGACCAACAGGAGATTTGCCCTCGCCGCCGCCGTGCGGATGGTCGCAAGGGTTCATAACAGAACCACGGACAGTCGGTCTCCAGCCCATGTGACGCTTTCTTCCGGCTTTACCATAATTGACATTCTCATGATCAATGTTGGAAACCTGACCAATGGAAGCCTTGCAGTTGACCGGTACTTTTCTCATCTCACCACTGGGCAGACGGATCAATGCATAGCCGCCCTCTTTGCCCATGAGCTGTGCCATGTTGCCAGCACTTCTAACGAGCTGTGCGCCCTTGCCAGGATATAATTCAATTGCATGAATGAACGTACCAACCGGAATGTCAACTAACTTCAGTGCATTACCTGGTTTAATATCAGCCTCTGCACCTGCACAAACAACATCACCGACTTTCAAGCCATTCGGTGCGATAATATAACGCTTCTCACCGTCTTCATACTGTACCAGTGCAATAAAAGCACTTCTGTTCGGATCGTATTCCAGTGTCTGAACAGTTGCATTCATATTTTCTTTATCACGCTTAAAATCGATCACACGGTACTTTCTTCTGTTGCCGCCGCCTCTGTGACGAACTGTGATACGACCATAGCTGTTTCTGCCGCTTTTTTTCTTCAGCGGTTCAAGTAGACTCTTCTCCGGCTCAACTTTGCTCAGTACAGAATAATCTGTCACTGTCATCTGTCTTCTGGAGGGAGAAGTCGGCTTATAGCCCTTGATAGCCATTGATTTCACTCCTTAAAATAATGCTTTTGCGGGAGCATCCTCCCATACCGGATAATAATAAATTATTATCTAATTAGAACATGCCATCGAAGAATTCAATTGTGCCTTTCTTCTTGTCGGCTTTCTTAGTACCCTTTGCATTTTCAGGCTCAGGATTAATCGTAACAACAGCTTTCTTGTAAGATGCTGTCTTGCCGACATATCTGCCGACTCTCTTCTGTCTGCCACGGCAGTTCAGTGTATTGACTTTCAGAACTTCTACATTGAAGAGTTCTTCCACAGCAGATTTGATTTCCAGTTTATTGGCATCTTTTGCAACCTGGAATGTGTACTTGCTGTTGGGCATACCATCCATGCTCTGCTCTGTAATAATCGGTCTGATGATAATATCCTGTGGTGCTTTCATCATGCATACACCTCCTCGATTTTTGCAATGGCATTCTTTGCAACGATAAATTTACCGCCGTTGAGAATATCATATACATTGAGAGTTCCTACATGTGTTGTCTTCACACCAGGAATATTGGCTGCGCTCTTGTAAACTTTCACGTCTGCATCAGCAGTTACGATCAGTGCTTTCTTCTCCACATTGAGAGCTTTGAGCATAGCAGTCATTTTCTTTGTTTTGAACTCGTCCATTGTGAGTGTATCGAGAACAATCAGATTACCCTCCTGGACTTTAGCAGAAAGTGCAGACTTCATAGCCAGTCTACGTACTTTCTTATTCAGTGTGTAACGATAGCTTCTTGGTTTCGGGCCAAGTGCAACACCACCGTGTCTCCACTGAGGCGCTCTGATAGAACCCTGTCTTGCATTGCCTGTGCCTTTCTGTCTCCAGGGCTTTCTGCCGCCGCCGCTTACTTCTGTGCGGGTCAGTGTAGACTGTGTACCCTGACGCTGGTTTGCCAGATAATTGACAACAGCCATATGCATAACAGCCTGGTTCGGCTCGATACCGAATACGCTGTCAGCAAGCTCCGTAGAAGAAACTTCATTACCGGACATATCAAATACTTTTACAGTTGCCATTTCAAGTTCCCCCTTTCTTATGCTTTCACGCTGTCAACGATTGTGACAATACCGCCCTTAGGACCAGGAATTGCACCTTTGATCGCAATCAGATTATTTTCAGCATCTATTTTCACGATTTCAAGATTCTGGACTGTGACTCTCTCAGCACCCATGTGACCAGCCATGCCCTTGCCCTTGTAAATTCTGGACGGAGAAGAGCAAGCACCCATAGAACCAGCCTGTCTGTGAACCGGACCAGTACCGTGTGTCTCTTTCAGTCTGTGCTGATTGTGACGCTTGATTGCACCCTGGAAGCCTTTACCTTTGCTTGTACCGCAGACATCTACAATGTCACCCACAGCAAAAACATCAGCCTTTACCAAAGCACCCGCTGTCAGATCAGAATCTTCCAGTCTAAATTCTTTCAGTGTTTTTTTGTAACCGGCATCTGCCTTGTCAAAATGACCTTTCTCAGGCTTGTTGACTCTGTTGGCTTTCTTGTCGCCATAGCCGAGCTGAACAGCAGCATAGCCATCATTCTCGACAGTCTTAACCTGAATAACCTGGCAAGGGCCAGCTTCTACGACAGTAACCGGAATGACTTTGCCATTTTCATCGAAAATTTGTGTCATACCGACTTTTTTGCCGATAATACCTTTTTTCATTTGGTTATCCTCCTTATGGTTATTGGTCGGAAATAAATTTTTTCCGACATGACCTGATTATTTAATTAATAATAAATAA
>CAMWOX010000077.1 GCA_947175975.1 uncultured Ruminococcus sp. | reverse complement strand
TCACAGGTGTGCTTGCTTGTTCAGCTCTCAGGATGATTTCTATCTTACCTGTAACAGTATCAATGGCATCAATAATATAATCATAATTTCTGAAATCAAATTGATCTGCGGTATCGGGCATATAAAAACAGGGGTATTTTCTGACCTGAATTTCCGGGCAAATATCATGGATTCTTTGTTCTGCAATATCGACTTTTAAGCATCCGATTGTACTGTGTAATGCATAAATCTGACGATTCAGATTTGTGAGAGAAATTACATCATTGTCAATCAGATCTAATGCACCGATGCCGGATCTTGCCAGTGCCTCCACAGCATAGCCGCCTACACCGCCGAGTCCGAATACTGCAACACGGGATTGTTTTAAAATCCGCATCGTATCTTCGCCAAACAAGAGTTCCGTTCTGGAAAATTGATTCAGCATATCAGGAACGCCCCTCTCCGGCTTTTGTGCCATGGTTGGTCACAGCATTGTCATAATCATCTAAAAAATGATGATATTCATCGCCAATATGATAAGAAATAATTGTCTTTAGATTGACATTTTCGACACTTCGGAAGATATTTTTATCAATTGCAGGACTAATTTTTCTTAACTGCTGTAATAATTCTTTGATTTCCTGCCGTTTCGAACTGTTTCCGCCGTTCTGGTCAATTTCGTATTTTTCCGTAAAACGACACGCACATTGAATAAACTCGAGCTGATTATATTCCTGCCAGGCAATAATATCCGATTCTCTGACAAGATATAACGGACGGATCAACTGCATATCTTTAAAATTTTCACTGTGGATTTTGGGCATCATTGTCTGAATCTGGGAACCATATAGCATTCCCATCAGGATCGTTTCGATGACGTCATCAAAATGATGTCCCAGAGCGATTTTGTTGCATCCCAGATCCTGCGCTGTCTTATATAAATGCCCCCGACGCATTCTCGCACAGAGATAACAAGGATTCTGATCGACTGTGACAACATAATCAAAGATTCTGGCATCAAATATCTGGATCGGAATATCCAGTAATTCTGCGTTTTCTATAATTTTTAATCTGTTTCTCTCGTTATAGCCGGGATTCATTACCAGGAACACGACTTCAAACGGGAATTTGCTGTAACGCTGCATTCTCTGCATACATTTTGCCATCAGCATGGAGTCTTTGCCGCCGGAAATGCAGACAGCGATTTTATCTCCCTCCTGAATTAATTGATATTCTTTAATGCCTTTCAGAAATTTCAGCCAGATTGTTTTATTGAATTTTCTGACGATTGTTTCTTCAATCGGATTTGGAATCTGCATAGTATGACACGCTTTCTTTATAATAAATATAATAAATCTGAAAAAGCAGCATGTTCAGAATGATGACATGCTGCTTTTTTATCATGGTTGGATGACTTAGACCATAGTCGGCAGCGGAGCGGTGTGATCCGCTGGGGAATCTGCCTTAGATGCCCTGACAAGCTGAACATTATTGTAAATATCCATACCTGTTCCGGCAGGAATTAGTTTACCGATCATAACGTTTTCTTTCAGTCCCTGCAACGGGTCAATCTTTCCACGGATTGCAGCATCTGTAAGGGCTTTGGTTGTTTCCTGGAATGATGCCGCAGACAGGAAGCTGTCGGAGCTGGAAGCTGCCTTTGTAATGCCCTGCAGGACATCTGAAGTTGCCACCAGAGAAAGATCCGTGCGACCACTGTCAATCAGAGTCTGGAGCTTTTCATTGATTTCATCCACATGCTTGCGTTCTACAAGTGTACCAGGAAGCAGATATTCTGTATTTGGTATTTCACTGCTACTGCCTGCATCTTCAATACGAACTTTGCGGAGCATCTGACGCACAATGACTTCGATATGCTTGTCGTTAATATCTACACCCTGCAAGCGATATACTTTCTGAACTTCAATGATAATATAGTCCTGTACAGCAGAAGTATCCAATACTTCCAGGATTCTGGACGGATAAGCATTGCCTTCCGTGAGACGGTCACCTTTGTGAACAATTGACCCTTCGTGGATATTCTTGTATTTATAATTGTAGGGGATGGATTCAGAAATTTCTTCGCCTGTTTCCTGATTCCGAATAAAGAGTGTACGGACATTCTTGACTTCTTCGAGATGCACAACACCGTCAATACCTGCAATGATTGCAGCGTTTTTCGGCTTTCTTGCTTCAAATAATTCTTCTACACGGGGGAGACCCTGTGTAATATCACCGCCCTCACCGCCGGAGGCAATACCGCCGGTATGAAACGTACGCATGGTGAGCTGTGTACCAGGTTCACCAATAGACTGGGCTGCGATAATGCCGATTGCTTCACCGACAGAAACAAGATTATTATTCGCCAGGTTTGCACCATAGCACTTCGCACAGACACCTTGTTTTGCTCTGCATTTCAGGACAGAACGGATTTTAATACGCTCAATGCCCAATTTGATGATTTTTTCAGCATCTTTTTCTGTGAGCAGTTTGTCTTTGCTGATAATCAATTCACCTGTTTCAGCATCACGCAGATCTGTACACAGAAAACGTCCTGCAAGGCGGTCTTTCATGGGTTCGATTAATTCCGTGCCATTGCGGATTTCATAGACTTCAATGCCGTTTTCTGTGCCGCAGTCCTGTTCACGGATGATAACATCCTGTGATACATCCACAAGACGGCGGGTGAGATAACCGGAGTCTGCTGTACGGAGTGCCGTATCTGCAAGTCCCTTACGAGCACCACGGGAGGAGATAAAATATTCCAGGATATTTAAGCCCTCACGGTAGTTTGCACGAATCGGAATTTCAATCGTTGTACCGGAAGTATTTGCAATCAATCCACGCATTCCGGCAAGCTGACGGAGCTGTGCAATAGAACCACGTGCGCCGGAGTGTGCCATCATCTGGATAGGATTGTAGGGATTCATGTTTTTCTGGAGTGCATCGGTAACATCATCCGTTGCTTTATTCCAGGTCTGTACAACAAGCTGAGATTTTTCCATGGAGGAAATATAGCCGTTATCGAACATTTCATTGATTTCGTCAATTTTGGCATCAGCGGCTTTTAAAATCTCTTTTTTCTGCGGCGGGATTGTCGCATCGCAAACGGCTGTTGTAATGCCGGATTTTGTGGAGTACTTAAAGCCCAGTGCTTTAATTTTGTCCAGTACTTCAGAAGTCGTTGTCGTACCATGGATCTTGATGCATCTGTCAATGATCTCAGAAAGCTGTCCTTTTCTGACTAAGAAAGAAACTTCCAGATCGAACTGACGGTCTGAATTGGTTCTATCGACATATCCCAGATTCTGCGGGATATTTTCATTGAAGATCAATCTGCCAATGGTGCAGTCAATGATTTTGGACAGTTTTTTCTCTGCAACGTCTTTTGTGATTCTGACCTTGATTGGTGCATGAAGTGTGACATCACCCTCATAGTAAGCCATCATAGCTTCGTCAATATCACGGAAACATTTTCCTGCGCCTTTATCGTCTTCTTTCAGGAGTGTCAGATAATAAGAACCCAGTACCATGTCCTGAGACGGAACAGCCACGGGACGACCGTCAGAGGGCTTCAGCAAGTTATTGGCTGCCAGCATCAGGAATCTTGCCTCTGCCTGTGCCTCTGCGGAAAGCGGCAGATGTACTGCCATCTGGTCACCATCGAAGTCAGCATTAAATGCCGAGCATACTAATGGATGCAGTTTCAGCGCACGACCTTCCACAAGAATCGGCTCGAATGCCTGAATGCCCAGGCGGTGCAGGGTAGGCGCACGGTTCAGCAATACCGGATGAGATTTGATGACATGTTCTAATGCATCCCATACGGATTTGTCTGTTGCACGGTCTACAATCTTTCTTGCACTCTTGATATTGGCAATGACCCCTGTATCAACCAAACGCTTGAGGACGAACGGCTTGAACAGTTCCAATGCCATTTCTTTTGGCAGACCACACTGGTACATTTTCAGTTCTGGTCCTACAACGATAACGGAACGTCCGGAATAGTCTACACGTTTACCAAGCAAGTTCTGACGGAAGCGTCCCTGCTTGCCTTTTAACATGTCAGAAAGTGATTTTAATGCACGATTGTTTGGACCAGTAACCGGTCTGCCGTGTCTTCCGTTATCTACCAGGGCATCAACGGCTTCCTGTAACATGCGTTTCTCATTGCGGACAATAATGTCTGGTGCTTCGAGTTTCAACATACGCTGTAAACGGTTGTTTCTGTTGATCACACGTCTGTAAAGATCATTCAGATCAGATGTTGCATATCTGCCGCCGTCGAGCATTACCATTGGACGGAGATCAGGTGGAATTACTGGTACAACATTCATGATCATCCAGGCGGGCTTATTGCCGGACTGTAAAAATGCCTCAATAATTTCCAGACGTTTCAGGAGTTTGATTTTCTTCTGTCCGTTCGGCAAGCCTTTCAGTTCATCTTTCAAACTATCAGCCGTATACTGGAGATCATTTACCCAGTTTTCCTTGCGGATTTCTGCGTATTCTTCATTCGTGGGATCAAAATTTGCATCGAACAGTTCAAGCATGTATGCAAATCCACTCTTGATTTTTGCTGGTGTATTTTCATCATCTTCGCATTTGCGATTGTACGGCAGGATCATTTCTTTGTATTCTGCATAAGATATGATATCGCCGTTGTGATAGCCGGACTGCCCAGCTTCTTCAATATAATAGCTGAACTTGTGCAGATAATCGTGTACCTGTTGTTCCGGTAAGCCGATTACTTTTGCAACTAAAGGGAGATTTCTTTCAAAAAATCTCGTGTAACACTCAGGATCATATTCGTCAAGCAACCACTGAATGGCTTCTGCACCCATTTCTGCAATGAATGTATCGCCATATTTTTCGTGATTCTTTTTATATTCATCTTCCGTAAGCAGACTGTTCTTGAGTAAAGCTGTTTCACCTGGTTCAATGACAACATATTTTGTGAAGTACAATACTTCTTCGAGACGCTTCTGTGAAATTTCCAGCACCTGACCAATCCTTGAGGGGGTGCCTTTGAAATACCAGATATGTGACACTGGAGCGGCAAGCTCAATGTGTCCCATACGCTCACGACGGACTCTGGCACGGGTGACTTCTACGCCGCAGCGGTCGCAGACTTTTCCCTTGAAACGGATTTTTTTAAATTTGCCGCAATGGCACTCCCAGTCTTTTGTCGGTCCGAAAATGCGTTCACAGTACAAACCGCCTGTTTCAGGTTTCTGCGTTCTGTAATTGATTGTTTCGGGGCGTTCTACAACACCATAGGACCACTCTCTGATTCGCTCCGGAGAAGCGAGTCCGATTTGCAGGGATTCAAAAGTATTAGATTCCAAGCTGGTTACCTCCTAAATACAAGATGGCTGCGGCAGGGATTGCCTGCCGCTGAATGGGTGTGCTTTAGAATGAGGGAAAATCTTCAGGACTTTCTTCGCTGTTGTCACTGTTTTCGTTGAAATCCGGTTCAGCGGCTTCAAGATAAGGTGCATCCTCATCTTCGTCTTCGTCATGATCATTCATAGTATCTGCATCACCAGTAATGAAGCCGTTTTCTATAAATTCGTCCTCATCGCTCTGATAATCCTCGCTGAAGTCCGTTGCAGGCATCGGGATGTCATCATCTTCTTCAAAATGCTGTTTCAGATCAATTTCTTCCTGATTTGCATCAAGTACTTTGACATCCAGCCCAAGAGACTGCATTTCTTTGATCAATACTTTAAACGATTCCGGAATGCCCGCTTTCGGGACATTCTGTCCTTTTACAATATGTTCATAAGTGTTGACACGTCCGACTGTATCGTCTGATTTCACAGTCAGAATTTCCTGAAGCGTGTAGGCTGCACCATAAGCTTCAAGAGCCCATACTTCCATTTCGCCGAAACGCTGTCCGCCAAACTGTGCTTTACCGCCCAGAGGCTGCTGGGTGACAAGTGAGTAAGGACCTACGGAACGGGCATGGATTTTATCATCTACCAGGTGATGGAGTTTCAGATAGTACATATAACCGACTGTAATCCGGTTATCGAATTTTTCACCGGTGCGTCCGTCGTACAGCGTGAATTTGCCGTCTTCGTTCATTTCAATGGCTTTCGGATTGATGACTTTATCCATCTGGTTGAGTTCAAACGGGTCATTTCTGTAAGGTGTGTTTCTTTCGTTTGCTTCACGGAAACATGCACGGATATCATCTTCATGCGCACCGTCAAAAACTGGTGTCATAATATGCCAGCCAAGCGCTTTTGCACTCATGCCAAGGTGTACTTCAAGAACCTGTCCGATATTCATACGGGACGGAACGCCCAAAGGATTCAGGACAATGTCAAGCGGCGTACCATCCGGCAGGAACGGCATATCTTCCTCCGGGAGGATTCTGGAAACAACACCCTTGTTTCCGTGTCTGCCTGCCATTTTGTCACCAACTGAAATTTTACGCTTCTGTGCGATATAGCAGCGGACTAACTGGTTGACACCTGTGCCAAGTTCGGAAACTTCAGCATTCATGTCATCATTGCCCTTTTCACCACGCTTGAAGATTTTTACATCAATGACAATGCCGCCCTCGCCATGAGGAACTTTCAGAGAATTATCACGGACTTCACGGGCTTTTTCACCGAAGATTGCTCTCAGGAGACGTTCCTCCGCAGTGAGTTCTGTTTCGCCCTTTGGTGTGACTTTACCAACCAGAATATCACCGGCAGTTACCTCCGCACCAATACGGATGATACCATGTTCATCAAGATTTTTCAGGGCATCTTCGCCGACGTTCGGAATGTCCCTGGTGATTTCCTCCGGCCCTAACTTGGTATCACGGCATTCCAGTTCATATTCTTCAATATGAATTGAAGTGAAGACGTCTTCACGAACCAGACGTTCATTCAGCAGTACAGCATCTTCATAGTTGTAGCCTTCCCATGTCATGAAGCCAATCAGGGCATTCTTACCGAGGGAAATTTCACCGTCAGAAGTTGCAGGGCCATCTGCAAGTACCTGTCCTTTGCGGATGGTATCACCAAGATTGACAATTGGTCTCTGGTTGACACAGGTATCCTGGTTGGAACGCTGGAATTTGATCATTTCATAAGTGTGATCAATCTTGTTTGCATCCTGCACAATGATTTTATCAGCAGACACAAAAGTAACAATGCCGTCTGTTTTGGAAATCACGCAGACACCGGAGTCAACGGCTGCTTTGTATTCCATGCCTGTACCAACAAAAGGACGCTCTGTTCTGAGCAGCGGCACTGCCTGCCTCTGCATGTTTGCACCCATCAGCGCACGGTTTGCGTCGTCATTTTCCAGGAAAGGAATCATTGCAGTTGCAACAGAAACAACCATTTTAGGAGATACGTCCATGAAATCTACATGGATG
>CAMWOX010000076.1 GCA_947175975.1 uncultured Ruminococcus sp. | reverse complement strand
GTCAAAATGGTGTATAATAGCAAAGTGTACTGTTCTTGTAGTTTCTGCAGAGCAGATTTTGTGTGTCTGATCTGGTAATAAAATTTCCGGATGCGAGGACATGCAGTTGCAGGAGCTGTACTGGAATCTATATTTTTGCGAAAAGGAGGAAATTCAATGCCAACATTTAACCAGCTCGTTCGTAAGGGCAGAAAGATGCAGCAGTCCAAGTCCACTGCACCGGCTCTCCAGAAAGGTTATAATGCCAAGAAGAAAGTTCAGATTGACCAGAGCGCACCCCAGAAGAGAGGCGTTTGCACCGTTGTTAAGACAACAACTCCGAAAAAGCCGAACTCTGCTATGCGTAAAATTGCCAGAGTAAAACTGACAAACGGTTACGAAGTAACATCTTATATTCCTGGTATTGGTCACAACCTTCAGGAACACAGCGTTGTTCTGATCCGTGGCGGACGTGTCAAGGACTTGCCTGGTGTGCGTTACCACATTATTCGTGGCGCACTCGATGCACAGGGCGTTGCCAATAGAAATCAGGCTCGTTCCAAGTATGGTGCAAAGCGTCCGAAAGCAGGTAAGAAGAAATAATTTCTGAACTGACTTTCAAAAATTTAATTTTCAAAACTTGAATTTCAGATTACTGCAATTTATCGCAGAATGTGGAGTTTTATATATATTTTTATAGATAAACCTCTACATTGGTCTGACGTGCCGGAGTGTTCCGGACGAGTACCTATGAATTCATGCTATGTAATGTGAAGGAGGGAAGCGAAATGCCAAGAAGAGGTAATGTCGCAAAGCGTGATGTGCTTCAGGATCCAGTTTATAATTCTAAGCTGGTTACACGCTTGATCAATAACATCATGCTCGACGGTAAAAAAGGTGTTGCGCAGAAGATTGTTTACGGTGCATTTGAAATCGTCAATGAGAAAACTGGCAGAGATGCACTGGAAGTATTTGAAGAGGCTATGGAGAATATCATGCCTCAGCTCGAAGTAAAGGCTCGCCGTCTGGGTGGTGCTACTTACCAGGTACCTATGGAAGTGCGCCCGGAAAGAAAGCAGACACTGGGTCTGAGATGGATTACAAAGTATTCCAGAGAGCGTAATGAGAAAACCATGAAAGAAAGACTTGCAGGAGAAATCCTGGATGCTCTCAACGGTACAGGCGGTTCTGTCAAGAAGCGTGAGGATACTCATAAGATGGCAGAGGCAAACAAGGCGTTTGCTCACTATCGCTGGTAAGGAAGGGACATTATGGCTAGAGATTGTTCACTGGAAAAAACCAGAAATATTGGAATTATGGCACATATTGATGCCGGTAAGACAACTACAACTGAGCGTATTCTGTTCTATACTGGTATCAACCATAAGATCGGTGAAACCCATGAGGGTGCTGCAACAATGGACTGGATGGCACAGGAGCAGGAAAGAGGTATTACAATTACTTCTGCTGCGACAACGGCTTACTGGGCTGGTCATAGAATTAATATTATTGATACACCTGGACACGTTGACTTTACTGTGGAAGTAGAGCGTTCCTTGCGTGTACTGGATGGTTCAGTTACGGTTCTTTGTGCAAAGGGCGGTGTAGAACCGCAGTCTGAAACTGTATGGAGACAGGCTGATAAGTACCAGGTACCGAGAATGGCTTATGTCAATAAGATGGACATCATGGGTGCTGATTTTTACAGGGTCGTTGAGATGATGAAAGATCGTCTGCACTGCAACGCTGTTCCGATTCAGCTTCCGATTGGTGCAGAAGAAACTTTCAAGGGCATTATCGATCTCGTTGAGATGAAAGCCTATGTATATTATGATGACCTGGGCAAGGATATCCGTGTGGAAGAAATTCCGGAGGATATGAAAGAAAAAGCACAGGAATATCATGAGTCCCTGATTGAGCATGTCGCTGAACAGGATGATGAACTGATGGAGAAATTCTTCGCAGGTGAGGAACTCACAATCGAAGAGATCAAGACATGCATCAGAAAATCCACACTCGCCAACACAATGGTTCCTGTTACTTGTGGTACTTCTTACAAGAACAAGGGTGTACAGAAACTGCTTGATGCAATCGTGGATTATATGCCGTCTCCGTTGGATGTTCCAGCAATTAAGGGTGTAAACCCGGATACAGGTGAAGAAGAAGAGAGACCTTCTTCTGATGAAGAACCTTTTTCAGCTCTTGCATTCAAGATTGCAACAGACCCGTTTGTTGGTAAACTGACATTCTTCCGTGTATATTCTGGTGTTCTGGATGCTGGTTCAGGCGTTCTGAACTCCACTAAGGACAAGCACGAGAGAATTGGTCGTATTGTACAGATGCATGCAAACAGCCGTAAAGAGCTTGAGAAAGTATATTCCGGCGATATTGCTGCTGCAATTGGTCTGAAGCAGACTACAACTGGTGATACACTTTGTGATGAGTCTCATCCTATTATCTTGGAATCTATGGAATTTCCGGAGCCTGTTATCAATTTGGCAATCGAGCCGAAGACAAAAGCAGGTCAGGAAAAAATGGGTATTGCTCTTGCAAAGCTTGCAGAGGAAGATCCGACATTTAGAACCTGGACAGATGAGGAGACCGGACAGACAATTATTGCTGGTATGGGTGAGCTGCATCTGGATATCATTGTAGACAGACTGCTCCGTGAGTTCAAAGTAGAGGCTGATGTCGGTGCGCCGCAGGTATCTTACAAAGAAACCATTAAGGGCAACGCTGATGTTGACTACAAATACAAGAAACAGTCTGGTGGTTCTGGTCAGTACGGTCATGTTAAAATCCGTGTTGAGCCGAACGAATCTGGTAAGGGCTTTGAGTTCAAAAATTCCGTTGTCGGCGGTTCTGTTCCGAAGGAATATATTCCTGCTGTTGAAGCCGGTGTTAAGGGCGCAATGCAGGCAGGTATTCTTGCCGGTTATCAGGTTGTCGATGTTAAGGTAGAACTTTATGATGGATCTTATCATGAAGTTGACTCTTCCGAAATGGCATTCAAGATTGCCGGTTCTATGGCATTCAAAGAAGCAATGCGTAAGGCACAGCCTGCTCTGATGGAGCCGATTATGAAAGTTTCTGTTATCGCTCCAGATGATTATCTGGGTAACATTATCGGTGACCTGAGTTCTCGCCGTGGTGAAATCCTCGGTCAGGAGACAAGACCTGGTACTGTTCAGGTAGATGCTCTCGTGCCGCTGTCTGAAATGTTTGGCTATTCCAACAATCTGCGTTCCAATACGCAGGGACGTGGTCAGTATTCCATGGAGCCTCACAGCTACAAGGAAGTACCGAAGAACATTGCTGAAAACATCATGACATCCAGAAACAAAGGCTAATTTTACAGAATATTCCAAAAATTCGGCGAATTGCATAAATTAAACAAGTGTTTTTCAGGAATAAAATTTCTGAAAAATACTTGCAATTCCGCTGGAAATATGTTATAATAAGATTATCTTAATACTGGTAACAGTATCTGAATTTAAGATAATACAAAATCAATTTATGATTTAAAGGAGGAAACTTCCAATGGCAAAACAAAAATTCGAGCGTAATAAGCCGCACGTAAACATTGGTACGATCGGTCACGTTGACCATGGTAAGACCACTCTGACGGCTGCTATCACAAAGACACTGGCTATGAAAGGTCAGGCTAAGTACGAAGCTTATGATATGATCGATAAAGCTCCGGAAGAGAGAGAGCGTGGTATCACAATCAATACTGCTCACGTTGAGTATGAGACAGATGCTCGTCACTATGCACACGTTGACTGCCCTGGACATGCTGACTATGTTAAGAACATGATTACTGGTGCTGCTCAGATGGATGGTGCAATTCTCGTAGTTGCTGCTTCTGATGGCCCTATGGCTCAGACAAAAGAGCATATCCTGCTTGCTCGTCAGGTAGGCGTTCCGGCAATCGTTGTATTCATGAACAAGGCTGACCAGGTTGACGACGAAGAACTGCTCGAACTCGTTGAAATGGATATTCGTGATACACTGTCTTCTTATGAGTTCCCTGGCGATGATATTCCGATTATCAAGGGTTCTGCTCTTCAGGCTCTGGAAGCACCGGATGATCTGAGTGATCCGGCTTACGCTCCGATTATTGAACTGATGGATGCTGTTGACAGCTATATTCCGACTCCTGAGAGAGACGACGCAAAGCCTTTCCTGATGCCGATCGAAGACACTATGACAATTTCTGGTCGTGGTACTGTTGTAACAGGCCGTGTAGAGAGAGGAAAGCTCAATGTCGGCGAAGAAGTTGAAATCGTTGGTCTGAAGGACGAGTCTTCCAAGACTGTTGTAACAGGTCTGGAAATGTTCAGAAAGTCCCTCGATTATGCAGAAGCTGGCGATAACGTTGGCGCACTGCTCCGTGGTGTACAGAGAAAAGACGTTGAAAGAGGACAGGTTCTCTGCAAACCCGGCTCTATCAAGCCGCACACAAAATTCTCCGGTCAGGTTTACGTTCTGAAGAAGGAAGAGGGCGGCCGTCATACACCGTTCTTTAACAACTACAGACCGCAGTTCTATTTCAGAACTACTGACGTAACAGGTACAATCACACTGCCTGAGGGTACAGAAATGTGCCGTCCTGGCGACAACGTTGAGATGAGCGTTGAGCTGATTACACCGATTGCAATTGAGCAGAATCTCCGTTTTGCTATCCGTGAAGGCGGCAGAACAGTAGGCTCTGGCGTTGTTATCGCAATCAATGAATAATTAGAGAACAACAAGTAAGAGAGCAGGTTTTACCTGTTCTCTTTTTTTCTGAAAATAATTATTTAGTCAGATTTAACAAAAAAATTCTTGAAAATGCACAAAAACTGCTTTTCCCTCTTGCAAGTTATTACAATTTGTGATATAATAAAATTATATTGTAAGTATTTTTGTAATATTATGCTTTTGGAGGTAGTTATTATGGAATCAAACGGCTGTCTGTTCTCTTTTATTTGTTATTTATTTTTAATAGTAATATTCGTCAGATTTACCAAAAAAATTCGTGAAATTGCACAAAAATTGTAGTTCCATCTTGCAAGTCATTACAATCTGTGATATAATGAAATTATATTGCAAGTATTATGGTAATATTATGTTTTGGAGGTAGTTATCATGTCAAAGAAAAAAATAACAAGCGGTGTGATGGCGGCTGCAATTGCCTTGAATACATTGCTTGCTGTTCCGTTTACGGCTTCTGCTTTGCAGGTCAGAGGAGAATTTGAAGACGGAACACTAGAAAATGATGCGCAGGTAGAATCTTCTGTTGCAGGTTTTTCCGGTACAGGTTATGTGAATCTGAAAGACAATTCATCTACGATTCCGTCAGCTACAACAACTGTGAATATCGACAAAGCTGGCAGCTATGCACTGGTAATCGGCTATTCTGCGCCGTATGGTACAAAAGGTGCGACCATTGAGGTCAACGGTGAAAGCATTGGTCAGGTGATGTTTGAAGAAACTGAGAAATTTGCTGAACTGAATGTCGGCAAAGTGGCATTCAAAGAGGGCGAAAATACAATCAAGCTCAACAGCACCTGGGGTTATACACTTGTGGATTATGTGGAAGTAAGAGATTATGTTGCGCCGGAACGTCCTGAAATCAAGGCAACACAGACAAATACATGTGATCCGAAAGCCATTGATTCTGCAAAGGCTTTAATGAGTTATCTGTCCAGTATTTATGGCAAGAATATTCTGTCCGGTCAGCAGGAAATTTACATGAATGGTCCGCATGATGTGGAACAGGAATTTAAGTATATTGAAGAAAAAACAGGTAAATTGCCAGCAATCCGTGGTTTCGACTATGGTAATTTCACATGCCCGGCTTTTGGTGGTGATGATGGTTCTACAGAACGTGTGATTGCATGGGCAGCAAAAGGCGGTATCTGCACAGCATCCTGGCATTTGAATGTCCCCACAGATTTTTCATCTTATACAATTGGTGACAGAATCGACTGGGCGCAGACAACATATTCAGAAAAGACGGATTTTTCACCGTCAAAAGCAATCCAGGAGGGAACGAAAGACAATGCTTATCTGACACAGGCACTGGATACGCTTGCCACTGAATTTCTGGAATTGCAGGAAAAAGGCATCTCACTGCTCTGGAGACCATATCATGAGGCAGAGGGCAACGGCGGCGAAAATGGTTCCTGGTTCTGGTGGGGTAGAGAAGGTTCTAAAGTTTACAGAGAACTCTATATTTATACTTACAAGTATCTGACGGAAACCAAAGGTTGTCACAATCTGATCTGGGAATGGAACAGCTATGATTACAGCACATCCGCAAACTGGTATCCGGGCGATAATTATGTCGATATTATTGGTTATGATAAATATAACTGCACAGACTGGTCGACCGGATCGGCACAGATCGTTCACAATGACAGTCCGATTGCAGATACGTTCTATAATATTATGGAACGCTATAACAATGCAAAAATGGTTGCTTTGATGGAATGTGACTGTTTCTCCACAGTTGAAAATCTTACGACGGAAAAAGCAGGCTGGCTCTATTTCATGCCCTGGTATGACGGCGGCAGTGATGACTCCAATTTCTTGTCAAACCCGCAGTTCAACCGGGAAGAAGATCTGATTGAAATGTATCAGAGCGATTACTGCATCACATTGGATGAACTTCCAAAACTGACGGATATTAAATTTGATCCCGATGCAACGAATCCTGTAGAGAATACAGATCCAACAGATCCACAGCCGGGTCATGCAGTGATTACTGTGGATGATAAGGGCAATTTCCACATTGATCTGCCGGAAGCAGATGATACAATCTATCTGGTGGTAGATCTGGGAGATGATGCTACTTATGCAAATGGTGGTCTTGGCGTGTCAGTTCCGGTGGGTGATAAATACTACTGGGCAAATGTGAAGTGGGAAGCCTCCAAGAACGGCGAGACAAAGGTAGATCTTGTGGATCAGTTGTTTAACGTAACACTTAGTGTGGATGGCGAGAATGTAGAGATTACAGACGAAGCCGTTCTGGATACTATCAAGAAAGCACTTGTAGAGCAGAAATCCTTTGAAGGTCAGATCTGGTGGGCTGGAAAGGGTGAAGATCCTGTTGCAACAACTGGTGTCAAGATTACAGATGCTTATATCAAGAAGGGTAAAGAAGATCCGGTGGAGACAACAGAGCCGGATACAAAAAATCCTGGAACTGAGAAAATCTGGGGTGACGCTGACGGAAATGGGCAAGTAGAAATTCTGGATGTTGTTCTCATGAACAGAGTTTATGTTGGTGTGGATGAAATTTCACCAGAGGGCAAACAGAATGCAGACGTTGACCAGGACAACAAGATTACATTGGCGGATTCCATGAATGTCCTGAAACTGCTTGTACATCTGCTTACAAATAAAGATTTCCCAGTTAAGGCTGAGAATTAAGGACTATTTTCATGCTGGGC
>CAMWOX010000075.1 GCA_947175975.1 uncultured Ruminococcus sp. | reverse complement strand
GTGTTATTTTACCTCAAAAATCCGGATATTTTCAGCCGGAATAGAAACTTCTTCCAGAATTGCAGATTTGATAAAAGCCGCACCGGATGCATCAAGTCCATCTGTCCGAACAACTACCTTTGCCGTATCTGCATCAAGATAGACAACACAATCGGAAAATCCCTGTGACTTGATCAGCGACTCAATTGTACCCTCATGTTCAATCATGTTGGCGACCTCTGCGGCATCCAATGCAGCGGTGACAGCTTCATTTTCTGTAATATCACCACCGCCCATAATCATCTGGAGCGTCTGCACTGCCTCGTCCCGGTTTGTCGTTTTCTCCAATCTGGCTTTTGCAAAATAATCTGCCGCCGGATCAGGTTCTACTCCTGCATTCACAAACTCTGTATCACCGTAATGTGGAATTGTAATATCATTCTCCTGTGCTCCCTGTGTTTGATCCAGTTCTGTCACAGGTGTTGTCTGCATGGTCTGCGTTGTCTGCAAATCGGTTCTGGTATATGCATAATTAATATAAACTGCTGTTGCAAGCAATACCGTCAGACCGGACAGCACTAACTGCTTTTTGCCAATAATCAAAGATGGTTTCTGCATAAAAATAACTCCTTTCAGGTGCAGCTCTGTTCCAGCTGTGTCACATAAATCTGTGCAATATGTAAACCGCATGCAACGGAAACAGCCTGATAGACTGTTTCCTGTACGGTACTTCTCGATCCTCCCTCACAGGCGACCACAACGCCTGTAATTTCAGGGTGTGATACAGATTCTACAAGTGCTTCTTTCTGAGAACCGCCAATGGTAACATAGCGGCTGTCAGCTTCCTGTGCATAATGATAGGCTTCACTGCCACCGATTGTCACTAATACTTCTGCTTTGCCAACACCAGACATATTGCTGAGCATCTCAGTAAGCTGTTGTTGTAATTGCAGACGGTATTCTTCCTGTGAAATCATTTCTGCACTTTCAGAATTTGACGTATGATCCTGAGAATCTTGCGAATCTTGTTTATTTTCAGAGTCCAGGCAAGAAGAACATAGAATGCAGACAATTCCGAATATTCCAAGTATCACAAGAATATGCACAAAAATGTCTTTCCTGAAACTGGCTTTGTAGTTATCCCAGAATTTGCGTAACACGAATTTCCGCCTCCTCTCCTAGTGCCTGTTCCAGCACACGGCAGGCTTTCTGGAAATCATCACATACTGCGGTGACTTCTCTAATAGATATGCTTTGATCTTCATTAATATGCACAGTGACATGCAATTCCGAACAGGAAACCTGCTCTTGTTCCAGCAATAAACGCAGGGCATTCTCTGTGTATTTCTGCGTGACAGCCTGTGCAGTCTCCTGGGACTGCTCCTGTTGTACTTCGGACATAGAAACAGGAAATTCCAGATCTGTTAAGGGAACAGCAAGACTGATAATGAATAACAGGGAAATTAGGAATCTGACCTGTTTCGCAAGTGCCGTATTCGGTGTAACAAGCGTACAGACAGCAACAGCAATACTCAACATACAGACAGAAATTACAGCTGTTTTCAAAGATGTGATCATAATAGCACTATCCCCCATTCCCTAGAGCTGTCATAATACCAGTACTGACAATGAACATAACAGAGAAACTGACAGAAATTGAAAATCCTACGGATAACACAGATTCCAGATTTTTAAATAATCTTGCCAATCCTGAAGCTGAGAATAATTCTGCAATAGCGGCAGCTCCCGCCGCAACAGCTTTGTATAAGAATAATTCTGTAAGAACTGGCAGCAACAGAGCAAATACAGCAAGAATGCCAATCATGCCAGTTGCAGATTTTAACAAATTCATACTGCCCAGTACGGCAGAATAAGCATCCGAGACAGCACCGCCTATGAATGGCACAAAACCGGAAATTGCATATTTGATTGCCTTTGTACTGAGCTTGTCCGCTGAGGAAGAAACAATACTCTGCACGGACAAAAATCCAAGAAAAAGAGCCATCAGGAAACCAAGTATCCAGACAGTTATCTTCTGAATCAGCTTAATCATACCAGAGAGTGAAACAGCCGGATTGACGGCATCCACCAGACTCATGGACAGACTCATCGTCAGGAATGGGAATAATAATTTCACAGCAATCTCCAATGCAACATTGCATAAAACCACAATTGCGCCCTGATACCCTGCGGATGCTGTCAGATTTCCGTTGATTCCTAAAATTCCTCCGAAGATCGCCGAAAATACCAGCATGAAATCTGCTGCCTTTTCCAGAATTTCAGCTGAATGCAGAAATATTTCTGTAATTGGTGCAATGACTGCTGCTGCTGCACATAATACAGAAATAATATCATAGATCTGTGAAATTGCTTTGTTGTGTGCAGAATGTTTCAAACTTTCTGCAAGTGCAGACAGCAAAATAATACTAATCAGCAAACCCAGCATCTGCAATGGTGCATAGATCTGGTTTTTCATACTGTACAGAATTTCGTTCATAAAATCCGAGAACTGCATCTCCGTGAGCGAAGAGACATCCTGTTCTAATCCGATATTTTCTAATAATTCTCCTGTGCCGCTGACCTGTAATAATTCTGAAAGGGTTTCATCATAGTAATACTCTACTTCTTCTGTACTCATGTATTCATCATCTCCAGTACTGTCTCAGCAAGCGTAACAAACAGAGGCAGTGCCAATAATACCAGTAATACTCTGCCGCATAACTCGACCACTGTACTGATTGCCTGTTCACCGCAGTCTTTGCAAATATCAATACCAAGCTGTGTCAGATAAGAAATTCCGACTGCCTTGCATAATACTGTAAAATAAGACAGATTTAAATTGCTTTGCGAATAGATATTCTCTGCTGTCTCAAAAATCTGTTTGATTTCCGGCATGATTGCCAGCAATATCATACTGCATACGGCAATACTAATCAGCACACCCTGTGCTTTCTGATACTGCTTTAAAATCAGAATCAGAATACAGCCAATAATGCAAAATATAACTGCTGTTTCGATATGCAGTATCATATTTATAAACCGAACACTGCCTTGACTGTATCAAACAGTGTACTGATCTGTTCAATAATCAGCATCAGAACTACAATCAGTCCTGCAAGTGTTGTCATCATTGCCTGCTCTTCCCGATCTGTTTTTTTAAGCACCATACTCAGGACAGAAACGATAATCCCTGTTCCGGCGATTTTAAAAATTAAATCAATATCCAAGTCATCAGCCCCTTGTTTTGTATCGCTTTTTATTTCATTCTTAAATTAACAGAACAGCGAGCATTGCACCGCCCAGCCAGCCCAATGACTGATATAACCTGCTTTTTTTCTGATAGCCTGTCCGGAATTGTTCATAAGCCATCTGCATCTGTGTCTGGTACAGTTCCAGCACGGCAAGCTGTCCCTGTGTATCTGTTTTCCCCAATTCATGTCCCAGATTCCGGAGAATCTGTTTGGCTTCCAGTGGAATCATACTATTCTGGATCGCTTCTGTCCAGAGAATCTCCGGAGAAATCTGAAATGATAATTCTGATTTTTTTAGTTTTCCCAGAAAGTCAAGACCTTCATAATCCGGATGCTCCGCAAGTATTGCAAATAACTCCTGTAAAGGCAAGCCCTGATAACGAATATAAACAGCACAGTCTTCCAGAAATGCCAGCAGTTTCTGATACTGTCTGAACTGATTGCGCAGACGCATTGCCATATAGATCCCTGTTCCGGCACAAGCTACCAGAATACATAAAATACCAAGGGATTTCATGCGTTTGCCAGTCTCCGGACTGTCCGGATTGTATTATGTTCCAGAAATACAAGATACTGAAATATTTTCTGATCAAGCAGGGGTCTGATTACCTGCCGGGAATAAACCGCTTCCGGACTGCTGGCATGGCAGGATGCAATAAAACGGACACCGCATCCGGCGGCTTGCAGAATGGCTTGTACATCTTCCGGCGTACTAATTTCATCGCAGATAATATATTCCGGATTGAGAACTCTCAAAGCAGTAAGGATTCCGGTATCTCTAGGATAGCCATCAAGAATATCCGTCATCCGTCCGACATCATGCAAAGGCTTTCCTCTTTGAACTGCGGCAAGTTCTCCCCGTTCATCAACCAGGGCAACCCTGTGCTGATTGCCTGCAATTCTGCATAAATCTCTCAAATATGTTGTTTTGCCGCTTGCAACTGTGCCAGTCACCAGAACACTTCCTGTGACCTGATTCCAAAGTTTCTCTGCAATATCTATCAATTCTCCTGCAATTCTGAAATTCAGACTGCTGATGTATTTCAGAGACTGCATTTTCTGTCCATTCCGGACAGCTGTTCCACAAATACCGACCCGACAGCCGCCTTTGATCGTAATATAACCCTCCAACAGCTCCTGCTCGTAGCTGTAGACAGAATAAGAACAGACCGCCTGGAATGAACGCATGACTTCATCATTCGTTAAAATATGCTGATTGACTGGGATTTCCTGATTCTGAATCACGATCCCGGCAGGACGATTACACCGCAGGCGGATTTCCTGAATCTGGGATAATTTATTTTCTGACATTGCTTTCAGATCATTTCGGACACTCTGGGGAAGATATTCCAGAACAGCTTGCAGATTTTCAGTAGATTTCATAATTTTTCCTGCTTTCGTGATTTGTAATTTCTATTTAATAATATCTATGCAGAACTTGTCCGGACTATGCCGAAGTCACAAAAAAATAAGACTGCCCAAAGGCAGTCTTATCCATAACAGAATCATCATCAGGAAGCCAGATTCTTTTTAAGAAGACAGAAATCAAAAATATTCACAAGAGAATCCTGATTGACATCTGCTCTTGCAAACTCATATTCAGACAAACGATACTGACCCAACAGATATTTTTGCAGGATAATTGCATCAAGAAGAGTGGCTTTTCCGTCTAAATCCAGATCTCCTGGAACAACAGTCTCAGAACTTGGCAGATAATGCATATTTGCTTTGAGAATACTCTCATTGCCGCCAGATTCCATCTTTGAATTATCCTCTTCAGAAATCATCACATTCTGCCAGTCATCTCTTGTACCATGATAGAAAACATCAAACTGATTTTGATAATTTTCACAGCTCCCGAACGCATTTTCTTCAATCGTCCGGAGTGTACTCGGAAGATAGATTTTTTTAAGCGCATAAGAATGCAGGAATGCACCCCAGTATTCATAGGAAATTTCACTCCAGCCAGTACCTTCACCGCAGTAAAGTGTTTCAATCTCTACCAAATCCGAAGGGATCACTTCTGTTCCCTCCGCAAAACGGATGGTTTCCAGATTCGGACAATAATTAAATGCACCATTTTTGATAATTTCCACACTTGCCGGAATGGTAATCTCCGTAATCCCGGAATTTTCAAACGCCTGTTCTCCAATGCTGATTAAAGTCTCCGGGAGCGTGATATCTGTCAAACTTTTACAGCGGCAAAACGCATCTTTCCCGATACTGATTAAAGTCTCCGGGAATGTGATATTTGTCAAATTTTCACAGCAATAAAACGCATCATCCGGGATTTCCGTAATCGTATCCGGTACGGTCACTTCTGTGACGGTATTGGGGATAAAAACAAATTCCGTGAGATCTTTGTCATATAAAATATTCTCTCTGGACGCATAATGTGCATTATTCTCATCAACTGTCAAGGTTTCCAATTTTGTCCCACGGAATGCATCTTCACCAATCGCAAGCACACTTTCCGGGATTTCGATACTCGTCAATCCAGAATAGGAAAATGCTTTGTCACCAATGAACAACAGGGAGTCCGGCAGATTTACTTTTTTGAGATTCTTATCATTCCAGAATGCGCTTCCGGCAATGCTGAGTGTACCCTCCCGGATGGTGATTTCTTCCTGATCTTCTCTCAGATTCGTCTTGTACACCATATTCCCCAGATAAGTCACCGGCTGATTATACGTCAGCAGATACCATCTGGTTCCGGAGAACGCATTTCCTGCAATATCAACATAAGTTTCCGGCATATTGATCTCTTTCAGATTTTTGCAGTCCTGGAATGCACATTGTGCAATGACCTGCATTGTCTCCGGAATCGTTACGCTTTCCAGATTTTCATTCCCTCTGAAAACACCGTACATAATTTTTGTAACCGGCTTGCCGTTAATCGTTTCTGGGATGACAAGATCCGTCACATCCTCGTCACAGCCGACAATATGAATTTCACCGGCAACACCACTCTCATATTGTAGATTTTCATAAGTATAAGCGGCATTTGTCGGAATCGCCGGAATACAGGATGCCAGGCTAAGCATTGCAAGTAAACCTGCTAATTTTTTTTGAATTTTCATAAAAATTCTCCTTTCTGATTCTCATTTGTCTCTAATATACAATTTCATTATAGCATAAATATACCAAAGAGTCAAGGGAAAATAGTTTCCCATTTCTGATAGAAATCAAAAACAGCAGGACGGATCAGATCCGCCCTGCTTCAGAAATTATCTGACTTCCTTGGAAATCGGAATATTTAAATTCTTGATTGCACCGGCAACCAATCCGGCAACGGCATTTGCGCCTGTTTCCGTAAAATGTGTCATATCTGTAGATCCCTCAACTGCACCGCATAGATGATACTTGTAAGCGGCATCATAGCCGATCTGATTATAATGATTGACCATGAGCGTATTTAGATCAATGCAAGGAATGCTGTATTTTTTTGCCATCTCTTTACATGCATTGCAATATTCTGTATAACTGGAATTGAACTGATTGCCTGACCAGGTTTTCAAGCCGATTACAGTTGTTACCAGAATCGGTGTTCCGCCTTTTTCCAGCGTCCCCTCGATGTATTTTTCGATATAAAATTCATAAGATCCATTCTCCGGATTATCTACATTGCCGCAGACAGGGGCATAACGTTCTTCATTACCCTTTGCAGAATCATTGATTGCAAACTGGATCAGTAAATAATCATCTTCCTGCATGGAATCCAGAATCGTCTGCAATCTGCCATTATCATAGAAACTTTTGGAACTTCTTCCGGCGATTGCCTGATTGGAAACACTCACATTATCGCTGAAATAATCCGTCAGATAATAGCCCCATCCCTGCTGTGGTGCATAGCTTGCACGATAGCTCTGAACTGTGGAGTCTCCTGCAATATAGATTATTGTTTTCCCAGCAGGTTCTAAATTCGGCTTCTGTTCGGGAATATACACTTCTGCAACAGGTTCGTCGGTTAATTCCGTCCGAAGATAGTCAATATTTGGTGCGCCGTCCGTTGTTATGGATGTTAATCTGATCTGATTCATTCCGGCATGCAACGGAAGTACAATCGCACGTTCCTGCCATTCTGTCCATGTATTCGTAGAAAGAAAATCCTGCATCCAATAATTTTTGATATCATGATTGACTTCAATTTTCATCTGTCTATTATTGGCACTGCCGTTTGCAATTCGGAATGTGCAGAGATA
>CAMWOX010000074.1 GCA_947175975.1 uncultured Ruminococcus sp. | reverse complement strand
TCATGCAGGATCTGTCTAGTGCGTCCCTGTTCAGCAATGTATATCTGTTGTCAAAACTATATCCATAGCCAGCTTTACAGAATACCGGCTCTCGAAATTCTTTCCGGATTCGCCAAATTCCGTCGTTGTCAATGCCGTAACGCACAGATCCGTCATCAGCAAACACATAACGCTGACGTTCTGCCAATTTTCCGTTGCTGTAGCGGTGATAGCAACGTACGAACAATTCCCGTCCATGTGTGAGCATGACAGCAAAATTTTCTGCTCCTTTGCCTTTCATCTGCTCCATGATTTCATGCGGGACTGCCGGGAATCTATGTAGCAGTTCTTCTTTTCTTGCTTTTCTCATGACAGCACCTCACCAGTCTGTGAGGCTGTCGAATACGACAGACAGCTTCCTGGGTTCTTTCTGTGCCGGAGTTGTTTCACCAGCATTGCCAATCAGATCAATTTCCATGCGGAAATGAACTACTGCACCCGGGAAATAGAATTTTGCTGCCTGGGAGTAGGCTTTGAAGTCAGAAATACTCTGTCCGGCATTCTTTGCGACAGTGTCAAGGCAATCCTGAAAGCTTTTCCCCGACTGTTCGATTGCCTGTGCAAATTCCTGTTCCTGTTCACAGAATTGTTTCAATGCTTGTGCAGTTTCTGCCGCAATGGCACGCTGCACTCTGCCAGTAATAGCTTTTTTGTCAAAATATTTTTCAAAATCCACTTGACAAATTCCTCACTTTCTGATAGAATAAGATTGAGATTTTTTCTTTTTTCCCTACCTGACTGTTGTCAGGTAAGGGAATTTTTAATGTTTCGTTCAAGCCGTTCCTGGAGTTTGGCAATTTCTTGTTGCTGTTCGATTTCCGCCATATCTGTAATATGCTGAATTTTCTGGGCAATACCACCGATGTTCAGGCTATATTGCCGACAAAACTCTGCCTCGTCCAATGCTGATTTGATGTACTCGTTTGCGATTACACGATACATGCCCTGCGACGGTCTGAACCCGGTCAGACTCTCAAACTCTTCTTGTTGCATCTCTTGTAAATACCTCCTATTTTATTCAATTTTCAAAATGCAATTGTATTGTTTCCTTGCCTTAATTAATGCAGACATATGGGGGCGGTCGGATGTTCTCCAGATCTTCTGAAATTTCTTCTATCTGTTCTGATTTTGAAACAGAAGAAGCAGATCCAGCAAGGTATTTCATGCTTGCAAACAGCTCCGGATTTACACGTTTTATGTAAGCAAGCAAATCTTCATCGGGTCGCTGCCCCTCTGGCATTGTTTCCTGTTCTGCTGCGTTTTCGCAGCGTAAATCTTCTTCGTTATCCTCCCAGTCAATTGCATAGACGGTTCTGCCTTTCATGCTTTTTCACCCCTTTTTTGATCTGTTAGCCTTTCGGCTGGGATGGGGCTTTTGCAAGGATGCCCCTCAGAACCTTTATTTTTAGAAACAATCTTTAAAAAAATTCAGCTATATCTCTATGAAAGTACTCAATATCTTCAATAACTTCAAATATTTCTTGCTCTGCCATTCCTCTTGCTGCCATATCTCTAATGAGCATGTTGATGAAACATTCGTGCATTGTTAGCAGTTCTTTCAGGGACAAAGGCTCGATCATATGAATAACAACATATTTTTTAGTGTTCATGCTATCACTACCTCAACGCCCAGAAGATCTGCAAGCCGTGATACACCATTCATATTGTAGCGGAATACGGTGACTTGCTTGCTGCTGTGCCGTGCCTTGTCAATGACAAAAATCCCATATTCCTTTGTTTTCAGGTTGTAGGCATTGGCGGTCTTGCCGATCTTGTTGGCAGAAACACCTAGCATCTGCCCGACTTCCGTGGCACTGTAAGTCTTTTCGGCTTCCGGCAGTGCGTGGCTCAGATCCTGCCCGGTAGCCTCTTGCAGTCTGCTGATTCCCAGTGCTGCAAGTGATTCCGGTGATAGTTCCTTGAGATGCGGATTGTCTAACAGCATTTTCAGCCGCCTGTTTTCCGCATTAATCCGCATCGCTGTGGCTCTGTCTGCTCTTGCTCGGATTTCAAGCTCTTGCAGATCCGTGTAGTGTTTTGCGATCTTCTGCTCCATCTTGTGGAATGCATTAATATACAATGCTGTAAATACAACACCTTTCTGCCCGGTCATCTTGTTGGCGATCATCTCGCACCCCTTTCTAGTAACCAGATAACAAGGCATTGTCTTGTTTTGCTCTGTTGTGTAAGTGCTTTCAATAAAGAAATGGGTGGGCTGAAAATTCAGCTCTCCTAAATATCCGCAATATGTGCGAATATCCTGCAAAAGATTCTTGTGTGCCTTTCCAGTTGCTTCCGCAACCTGTCTGCTGTCAATGGTCTCAACGCCGTTGAAGTTTATCAGTTCCAGTTCGTACATTTTCTTTGCCCTCATAACTGTATTCTAGCAGTCAGCATAGCTTTACTGCTATGCTGACTTATACCAATATCCCCTATATTTCTAGATGTTCTCAACTCCGTTTTTCCACAGGTTGTAGAAAACACTGTGGAAAACTATCTCAGTGCCTTCCAGATATCGCCCATAATTGCCAGGCAACTATCAGCAGTAATGCAGACATTTTTCTGGCTCTCGTCCGCAAATGTAATGACAGCAAATTCTTCATATCCATCCCGAACGTATTCCGCTTTGATGACTTCGGTTCTGGTTGCACATTCGTGTAATGCCTGTCCGATCATCTGGACGAACTTCGCCTTGTCCTGCATATCATTCATCTCCTTCCTCGTTATCCATATACCGATCAGCAGCTATCTTCACAGCCATTTCCAGCATTTTCGCCACGTCGGTAGGTGGCACATGATCCAGTAACATATTTCTTATGAAATAGGCTGTATGTGCTGTCAGCATCGAAATTAGTTCTTCTGCATCGGCGTGAGGATTGTTCGTGTACACAGTAACATTGTTGTTCTTTGAGTCTTTTGACTCATCGCAGACGATTACGAGTCTTGTTTCTTCCACACATTTTACTCCTTTCTGAACAATTCATCAATGGGAATATCGCTAAAAAATGTTTTCCAAATTGTCAGACCTTGCTCCAACGAGAAACCAATTGAAGCACTCAGCTTATTTGAAAAAGTTCTTGGACTGATACCCAAAAATTTGGCAATTTCATATTTTTTAATGCCACGCCGTGCGATTTCCGCCTCCAGTGTCGGATATACGATTTTTTGTCTAACAGACATTTTAATCCCTCCTTGAAAAATACTTGTTTTTTTGAAAAAAACACTTGCTTTCTTTGTCCCATTATGGTATAATTACAGTAATAGCATAGAAGGGAGGAAAACAAAATGTTAAATTACAATGCAAGTATGCTTGCTTATATAGCTATAGACTATGCTACAAAAGCATTTAAGACTCTGACAAATCCTAATCATTCTAAGAATTTTTCAGCAGCTTCGGCTTATATCGGGTGTGCTTGTTCTTATCTTAATTCTGCTAGAAGCCTGTATTTCGCTTCACATAATCCGACTGAAAATAGCCCCACATCTGTTTTTTTTAACACCTTTGATGTGTATGTAAGTGAAGTTCTTAGAGCAATTGATACAGGCTCACTTATCTATCTTGATGGAGAACATACCGATTTGATTCATGACTATGAAAATTCTGAATTACGAAACATCAAGCAATCATAATTAAACTTGCAAATATTTTCGCTTTGACAGCTCCAGTTATTTTCCTGGAGCTGTTTCGTTTTTCTCTTGCCTTTATTTCAACTCACACGCCCACGAGGGGCGGAACGCAGATTTGCCTTTACAGCTCCGGAACATTCCGAGCTGATTCTTATTTTCCTGTAGTCTTATCGTTAAGAGTATCTCTCGCAAAAGATGTACAAGCAATAATAGTTTTTGCTTTTTGTTCCGGAGCAACACGATCCAAAGCTTTAAACATCTCTAGCAAATCTTTTTCATCTAAACCATACTTTCTGCATACCACTGCAATTGCTGTTTCCATACTAACAACAGATGTTTCACAACTTATGTTTTCTGTCATTATCTCACCTCCTAATTTATTTTTTGTTGTATTATTCTTAGTGCATAATCTAATATTACAACATTTCGTTTAAAAAGTCAATACAAATATCTTTTTTTTGTAGCTGTGCATAAAAAATATGTTGTCAATTTATGCAAAATTAACAACATTTAATTTATTTTAAATTTTATTTGAATTTTCTATTGACTTTTATCAACATTTCGTTGTATAATGTTTTAGAAAGGAGGTGTTTGTCATGGAAAAAGATATTAAAATTGAAATTGGACAAATTTTACTTGATTTAAGAAAAAACAAAGGATATAGTCAAGCGGAAGTTGCCAAATATTTGGAGATTACAACAGCAGCGTATCAAAACTACGAGGCTGGAAGACGTGAAATGAATTATAAAAATATTCGCAAACTTGCTGATTTTTACAATGTTACAACTGATTATCTACTCGCTAGAGAACCTAAAAAAGAAATAGATCCTATTGAACTTCTACCTGTCGATGAATGGAAAAAAGCACTCCTACGGCTGTACATTGCTATGGATTCTGAAAGTCGCCCTGAAATGATAGAAATTATTAAAGATATTGCAAATGGTGTTGATGTACAAGTTGTAGGAAAATCTGAATCAAAAATTCACAAATCACAAATAAAACATCAAGCAACTATTGGAGAATTGGAAGATGCAATGGCAAGAGAACAAGCGAATGCAAAAGCCAAGAAAAACGTAGGTTAATTACCATGACATGGTACGAAGAGTAAAAGAAACGCTTAAAAAATCCGCCCAATGCCGTAAACACTGGGTGGATTCAAAGAAGATATATAATAACATCATATGTGTCAGTGTTATTATAACATATTCTCCGAAAAAAATCAATAGCAAAAAGGAGATTTTAAATGAAAGAAAAACGTATAAAAATTGAAGAACGCACACATATTTATCACAACGCAGACGGCAGTATTTTCGGCAAGAAAGTTGTCAACAAATTCTCTGATGGGAGCAAAAACGCCGTCTGGTACTTGTTCAATCCGGAAACAAACAATTTCCATACAAGGGCTGGACTATCAGGAGCTACCGCACCGCTCTACAATGCTGATGCATTGCACCACAATAAAGACAACATAGAATGTCCTATCATTATTGCCGAGGGCGAAAAGGATGTTGAAACCCTCGCTAATATGGAAATCCTTGCAACGTCACTTCCCAATGGTGGACAATCTAAGCAATGGCATGAGGAACTGTACAATGACGGCTTGCAGGGACATGATATTATTATTCTGACTGACAATGACAAAACTGGCGAAACTTATGGGAAAACTGTTGCAAAAAATGTGAGCAGAATTGCGAAATCTGTCAAAATCATCTCAGCCAAAACAATCTGGAGCGAATGCCCGGAAAAAGGCGACATCAGCGACATAGTACAAGCCCTTGGACAAGATCAAACAACAGACTTGTTACTGGATGCATCTAGTAAAGCCGAACACTACATGGATATTAGCGACTTTGAAGAATTAGCCAAGAACACATCTGAGCCTTTCCCACTCACCGCATTAACAGCAAAAAAAATTTATGAATTTGAAAAAAAATCAATTCGCTATGTTTGGTATCCATATATCCCGGCAGGTGATTATACGGTTCTGATGGCGGCAGGAGGAACTGGAAAGACTTACTTTGCATGCGGTGTTGCTGCAACCATCAGCAGCGGAAAAACCTTGCCAGTTCCAGAGGGATATGAGAACAAAAAAGCAATTCCAGAAAACAGAAATGTACTAATCATTTCAGCGGAAGATCGTGGCAGTGACATTGGAGAACGATTGGTAAAAGCCGGAGCTGATCCAAAGTCGGAATATATCCATGTAGTTGACAAAACGGCTTCTAATGGTTTTTTATTTCCAAAAGACAGTAGCGACACTTCAAGAATTGCTATTTTTGAAAAGACGATCGAGGAGTTCAAGCCCAATCTGATTATTATTGATCCTTGGCACGCTTTCTGTCCGCCGGAAGTGGATGTAAACAGAATCAACCACGTTCGTCCAATATTTCAGAACATTTCCGCCATCTGTGAAAAATACGATTGTGGATTGATATTGATTTCACATGTCAACAAGAAACCACAAGAAAATGCGAATAATGCTGCCCTTGGAAGTGTCGACCTTGTGAATGCTTCCAGAAGTGCATTAACGGTTATATCGGATGGCAGAGATGAAACAAGTCGTCTGGTGATTCATACGAAAATCAATCATGCTGCACATGGACAAACTATCAAATTTACAATTGATGATGATGGTTTTTCCTGGAATGGATTTGAGCCAAATCTGACAAAAGATACATTGGAAGAAGCTGCAAAACTGCACAGAAAACCCACAGATTTGATCCGAGATAAGCCAGATGATACAGCATTAAAAGTAGAACTGCTGGAAATTATCACTGAATTATCAGAACATGGAAAAGAAACTAAAATAGCTTACCAGCAGTTAAGTGATATGTGTGAAAATGAAACTTTCAGCGATCTTAGTACATCAAAAAGAAAAGAACTGATTGAGCAGATTGCTAAATCAGAAGCATTCAAAAGTAGAGGAATGACATTAAAAGAGTATGTTCGTAATGTTTCTTACACTGATGATATTGGTACTAAAAAACGTGGCAGAGGATTTATAGTAAGTCGTATGATGACAAGTCACGAAATGGCTGCCGCTATGCCTAAATAACAAAAAGCCTGTAGTATTTATTACTACAGGCTTTTTTCTTGGGAGGGTAGTAAAACCCGTCTCCTTGTCTCACATATTGATGAAAAAAAAGAAATATAGACATTTTTTAATTGAGACAAGCTGTTTTAGTTTGTCTCAATTATTAAAAATGCTTACATTTTTTCTAAAGCACTGAAAATAGCAAACTATATTTGAAACATCAAAAACAAAAAAAACGATATATCGCCATTTTATTTCTTTGAAGAATATACTTTTATTATTTTTTTTTATAATAATAATAATAATATATAATAAATAAGAGTGAGACAAGCTGAGACATGAGACAAGTAAAAAAACAGCTTGTCTCATCTTTTTTTATAGTAATATAGTCAAAAAACAGAAAAGTGAGACAAGGAGACGGAAAGGCGAGCCTCCCAGGAAAAAGTTTTCCGCTAGCTTGTCTCACTTCCGCTAGCTTGTCTCACTTTTTGAGACAAGATTTTTTACTGTCTCAATTGCAACTATGAAATTTTTTATAGTCTGTCAAATCAAATTACCATATTTAAGCAATTATTTTAAGGGTGCAAGTAAAGTAATCCCTCTTGCTGTTGCTTTACTTGCAACGAAAAAAGTTGATACATGTAGCAACTTTTTCATCAGCAGATCTTTCGTGTGCTAAGAGAGTACACCCCCGGAAATTTTCAGAGCAAATTTTCATATAACTTGAAAATTTTCTATTGACATATAT
>CAMWOX010000073.1 GCA_947175975.1 uncultured Ruminococcus sp. | reverse complement strand
TCCCTGCACCGAATCCGGCGGAAAGGCTGATGACTGCAACATAGAGACTCTCAAATCCGATTACTTTGGCAATATGCTTTTTTTCCATGCCGAGAATGTTAAATAATCCAAATTCTTTCTTGCGGTTTTTCATTAAGAAACTGTTTGTATAGAACAGAAAAATAAACGCAAATATTTCAATGACATGACAGCCCAGTTTCAGAATGTAAATCAACGTATCTGCGCCGATCATCTCATTCAGACCAGTATTGAGCGAAAGTGATTTCATGATGTAATACATCGCAACAGTAAATATACAAGTAAACAGATAGGGCAGATACATCCGGGCATTCTTCCGGATATTCGTCAATGCCAGTTTTGGATAGAAGAGACTGTTCATACAACATCACCCCCGGACGCAAGCAGTGTGAGGGTGTCCGAAATTTTCAGATATAATTCTTCATTCGTGCAGTTTCCTCGATAGATCTGGTGGAATACTTCCCCATCCTTGATAAATAACACACGTCCTGCCCGGCTTGCCGCCCTTGCAGAATGCGTTACCATTAAAATTGTTTGTCCGGATTGGTTCAGATCTGAAAATACTTTCAGTAAACTGTCCGTTGATTTGGAATCCAACGCACCAGTTGGCTCATCCGCAAGAATTAATTTGGGATTGGTAATAATCGCCCGTGCCACAGCGGCTCGCTGTTTCTGTCCACCCGATACTTCATAGGGATACTTATTCAACAGCTCCATAATGCCCAGTCGATCCGCAATCGGAATTAATAATTTCTGCATCTCGGGATATTTCTTTCCGGACAAAACAAGCGGCAGAAAGATATTATCCCTGAGACTGAACGTATCCAACAAATTAAAATCCTGAAAAACAAATCCCAGATTTTCTCTCCGAAATGCAGATAATTCTTTATCTCTGATGGTTGTCATGGACTTCCCACCCAGGTAGACTTCACCGCCGGTCGGTTTGTCGAGTGCGGCAAGGATATTCAGGAGTGTTGTCTTTCCTGATCCGGATTCTCCCATAACGGCAATATATTCTCCTTTTTCCACGGAGAAACTAACGTTTGACAGTGCCGTGACCTGATTCCGGCTGAGCCGGGTTGTGTAGATATTTTAAATATAACTAACTTAAAAAATAGGCATATTATAAAACCTCCTGTTAATTTATTTGATACTATGATTATAACACAAAAGCCGGATCTGCAACATCGATTTATGTGACAATCCGGCTTTTCTATGTGACATTTTTGTAAGATAAATTTTAAAAATTATTCTATTTGGAAGTTTTTCGTTCTCAGATCAACAAAAAATACAGAACCCTTTCCCGGCTGTGATTTTACAAAAATCCGGTGTCCGAGTTTATCACAGACTTTCTTGCAGAGATATAAACCAAGTCCGGTTGATTTCTGATTTGTCCGTCCGCTGAGTCCTGTATAACCTTTTTCAAAAATTCTCGGCAGGTCTTCCGCAGGAATGCCGATCCCGGTATCAGAAATTGTCAGCATTTCATCATAATAACAGATTTCCACCGTTCCGGAATAGGTATATTTCACAGCATTTGACAGGAGCTGTTCCACGACAAATAGGAGCCATTTCTCATCCGTAAGCACTTCTGCATTAACCGGAGAATAAACAAGACGGATTTTCCGCCGGATTAGCAATGGTGCATATCGCCGGACTGCCTGTCTGATAATCTGATCCAGATCATAACGTCGGATGACAAAATCATTTGAACTGCTGTCCAGCCGTATAAAATGCAGAGCCATCTCTGCATATTGTTCAATCCGGAACAGTTCTGCGGAAAGTTCCCGGTTGCTTTCTGTGTCCTCATCCTGTAAGATCATATGCATAGCAGAAATTGGTGTCTTGATCTGATGCACCCAGACTGTGAAATATTCCATATTATCTCTTTGCAGATTACGCATTGTATTTAAATTATGCTGATTGATGTCTGACAACTTCAAAATGATGTCAAACAGATTCCGTTCTGTGAGCGTGTCCGGCTCTGGGATCTCCTCTATCATAAGCGGCAGTGCATCGTAAATTTTCCGCAATAATTGATGTTGTTTCCGAAATTTCAGAAAACCGATCAAAACACAGATAGCTCCGGTTACAAAGCAAATCAGAAATGCGTAAAAAACGGCTTCAATCTCTAACTGATATAATGCAAATACAGCAACAAATACAAACGAACCCAGCACAAGAAAAATAAAATTTCCTCTGAATTTTCTGATATACTGCAAAAATAATTTCATCATGTTCTAACCCTGATTACTCGATGATATACCCCAAACCGACTTTTGTCCTGATAAAATCTTTCAGTCCTGCGGATTCCAGTTTCTTTCTTAATCTTGTGATATTCACAGTAAGTGTATTCTCTTCTACATAGTAATCCATCTGCCAGAGTTTTGTCATCAGTGTATCACGACTTACAATCTTTCCTTTATTCTCCATCAGTGTTTGTAAAATTCGGAAATCATTTTTCGTCAATTCTATCACAGTTCCATGATAGACTAACGTCGTATCATTCAGATTCAATACAGCACCATTATGTTCCAATACAGGAATTTTATTCCCCATATCGTAAGCACGGCGGAGCATTGCCTGGATTTTCGCCGTCAGCACATTTAGATCAATTGGTTTTGCAATAAAATCATCACCGCCCATATGCATCGCCATGACAATATTCATATTATCAGAAGTAGAAGAAATAAATACAATCGGAATTTCAGAGATTTTCCGGATCTCTGTACACCAGTGATAGCCGTTATAAAATGGCAGTTTGACATCCATCAGGACAATATGCGGATCAAATTCTGTAAACTCACCCAGAATATCATGAAATTTTTTAGCATACTTTACTGTATAGCCCCATTTTTCCAGATGTTTTGCCATCAGGGAAGCAATCACAAAATCATCCTCAATAACGAATACTCGATACATAGCATTCACCTCAGGATCATTATATCATAATTTTTCTGAAAATGCAAGGCAAAAAATTTGATATCCGCCTCCATGTGATAGAAAGACTGTTCCGTTGGCTCACATGGTTTCGGATGGTTTGTACTAGATATATTTTTTGTAGCTTTATATAAAAACATGTTGCTAATTTATGCAAAATTAACAAAGTTGCATTTGTTTTGAATTTTATTTAGATTTTCTATTGACTTTTATTAACATCTTATTGTATAATATGTTCTAGAAAAGAGTTACTGAACAGAAGTTCACTGCTCTATGAAATGATAGAAACAATTAAGGCACTAACAGCAGACTATCTTTATTACTTCAAAAGAAATAGTGCCTTGCCCTACGGCTTATACAGCAGCATTATGTGAAGAATTTTACACAAAAAGCCGTGTTAAGACAGCTACAGCAATCTATTATGATTCAATTATATGAATAATGCTGTCTTGAAATGATGGCAATCTTAACCCACCGGCTTTAGACGGTGGGTTAAGGTTGGTGATGATGTATACAGCAAAAAATGAAATTTTGTGCCTTTTTCCCATTGAAAGGAAGTTTTTTATGTTAAATTATCTTCAGCAGGAAGCAAATCTGACTCACACCGAGAATGGTGCATTGACCTACAGCACCAGTGGCTCTTTCTGTCTTGATCTGTTTTTTCGTGCAGGTGCAATGCGGAATGCTTCAGAACAGGAAATCGCAGATGTTGTGACACGTTCCTTTGCGGAGGATGCTGTGAAGACGTTGAAGATCATTTTTTTTGCAAGGGATGTGAGAGGTGGTCTGGGAGAACGACGTTTTTTCCGGATTGCCATGCGGACACTGACCGCAATCGCTCCGGAAGCTGTTGCCCGTAATGTTCCGTATTTCCCAGAGTACGGTCGTTTTGATGATCTCTGTACACTACTGCATACTCCCTGCGAGAATGCTGCTGTGGAAGAGATAAAAAAACAGCTTGATGCAGACAAGCTTGCTATGCAGAACGGAGAGTGTGTTTCACTGCTGGCAAAATGGCTGCCTTCTGTGAATGCTTCTTCACAGGAGACCCGCAAAAACGGTCGTTATCTTGCATCATGCCTTGGTATAACAGAGCGTAATTATCGCAAACTTCTTGCTTCATTACGTAGTCATATCGACATTCTGGAGAATTATTTGCGTGAAAAAGATTATACTTTTGATTACGAGAAACAGCCTTCTAAAGCCATGTTTAAGTACCAGCAGGCTTTTTGGCGGAATGATGAAGAACGGTATAGCAACTTCCTCGATTCTGTGGAACATGGAGATGCTGAATTAAAGACGTCCACGCTTTATCCTTATGAGATCGTCCGCCGATGCCTTTCGGAAATAACGGAAAAAGAATTGTGTTCTCTTGATTTGACTTGGAAAAATTTACCTGATTATGGAAGCAACAATGAAAATGCCATCGCCGTAATTGACGGCTCCGGCTCTATGACATGGGGAGAGCATGTTCGTCCTTTGGATGTGGCACTTTCACTAGGAATTTACTTTGCTGAACATAATAAGGGAGCTTTTGCAAAGCATTTTATTACGTTTTCCAGACATCCGAGGCTGGTGAAGATTACCGGGACAGACATTGTTGAAAAAGTGAAGTATTGCAGTACTTTTAATGAAGTTGCCAATACTGACCTTGAGGCAGTATTTGACCTGATTCTCTCAACTGCCTTGAAACATCATGTTCCGCAGGAAGAACTGCCGCATCGGATCTATATCATTTCAGATATGGAATTTGATGGCTGTGTGATCGGAGGAAATGAACAGACACTTTACACAGAGATGAAAAAACGCTATGCGGAACAGGGGTATACTCTGCCACAGGTGGTGTTCTGGAACGTCGACAGTCGCAATAGCAATATGCCTGTGACGATGCATGAAAATGGTACAGCGTTAGTTTCTGGTTTTACTCCAGCACTTTTTGATATGATAATCGCCGATGAATTGTCTCCCATCCGCATGATGGAAGAGGTAATTTCCAGTGAACGCTATGCAAGAATAGCATAAAGCTTCTGAATACTGAAAATGGGGGATGTAACCCCCATTTTTTATGTGAAGACAAAATTAAAATTGAAAGGTCGCATGATTGTATCATGCAAAATTATTATGAAAAAAATAACCTTACTCAAAAAAATTATAACAGCTGTTATGGCACAAGTATTACTGATGTTTTTGATGCCTGTTGCTACAATTGCAGTTGGACAGTCTGCGTTGACAGAAACTCCTGAACAGTTGAACAATATTGTACTATTCGCACAGTCTGATTCTCTTTCATCATCAAATTTCATGGAAAATCGTACAGAAGACATTGTTTCTATGTGTAATAGTAAGGATACATGTCATTCATTAGCAGGATATATTGATAAAATTTCATACGGAAAAATGCAGATAACCAGTTATTTTCCGCAAATGGAGAATGGTGTAATTATTCCATATGTACTCTCCTCTGATGAAACGACGTATTTAAGCTGTTCACAAATTGCAGTGGAGATACTTCAGAATATCAAAATCCCGAATGATATACCAATGGACGGAAATTCTGATGGAATCATTGATAACATGATTCTTGTCATTGATGGTAAGGCTGTTGACATGAGTTCCCCGATATGGCCAAGAGCATTTTCTATGAATGGAATCAAAATCAACGGGCTTTCCGTAAACAGAGTGAATATACAAAACAGTACACAGCTGTTTGAAAATCAGATTACAGGTGCAGAAGGCGTACTGTGTCATGAATTTCTGCATTCTTTAGGATATCCTGATTTGTATCGTAATAATCAGACAGGAACACCTGTTGGACTGTGGGATATTATGGCATCTGATTCCGTGTTTTTGCAGTATCCGCTTGCTTATCATAGAGCAAAAATTTCCGGATGGCTGGAATTTGAGGATATTACAACAAACGGAACATATACGCTTGCTCCAGTTTCTTCTGACAGTGGAAATCGTCTTTATCTGCTGAAAACACCCCTTTCCGATACGGAATTTTTTGCTGTGGAATACAGACAGCAGGGAAAACGTTATTCTGATGAAATGGATGTGAAAATATACGGAACAGGTCTGGTTGTTTATCGTGTGAATACAGAAGCCGATGGAAATTTCAAAGGAACTAAAGATGAAATATATGTTTTTCGTTTGGGAGAAACTGCACTGGACGCAGGAGAAGGCAATCTTTTTTCTTCTAACTATGGTGGTGAAAATGCGCCCGATTCTGTTGGTTCTTTGAACTGGAATGCCGATATTACAGATGGCGCACTTGTCTATTCCAATGGAACAAACAGTGGTATCAGGATAAGCAATATTATGATGAATGAAGAATTTCTGACATTTTCTGTTGCATTTGCTGATGTCTCTGATACAAAATTATGGGAAAGTATCAGCAGTGACAATTTGGAAGCTTGCAAGCCGTATCAGTTAGCATCGTCAGAAGATGGCACAGTATATCTGATTGCATCAGATGAATCATATGCTATGCTTTACAAATTTGACGGCAAAGAACCGACAAAGCTGGGACAACCTCTTGGTTCCGGAAGTTATATGGATATGAATCAGCCAAGGCTGGCATTTTGCGGAGATACTCCCTATGTGTTGTATCAGGACAAGAATTTCTTTTTGCATTTGTGTCGGTATGAGCATTCTTCAGGAGCTTGGACGGAGGTTTATCATGGAACAGAACTTGCACAATATGCTGACTTAACAGCCGACGGAAATAAAGTATATTTTACATACACAACCGGAACTTTTCCATATGCATTGCATTCCGCTTTCTATGACTGCGAAACAGAAATTGTAACAACAATCGGCGAGAATATTGCAACAAATGTATGTAATATGTCTATCGCTGTTTTGAACGATAATCCAATAATTGCTTACAGGGATATTCATGACGGAAACAAATCAAAGCTTGCTGTTTATCATAACAGTAATTGGACTATAAAAACAATTTCGGAAACTGCCTGCGGTTCGGTTTCTATGGTATCGGATGGAAATACTGCATGGATTGCACCCTCTGGAAGCGGCAATTCCGTGTATCAGTTTTCGGATGAAAAAATAATAGCTTATCCGTTACCGGATACTGTTTCTGAAAATATTTTTGTACAGATACCAGTTTTAGTGGATGGTAAGTGCTATCTGGCAGTGAATACCCAGAATCCTTACGAACTGGCTTTGTATTCATTAAATGGTGCAAATTGGGAAATGGCAGGAAATATATTAGCAATGGATTTAGTCAATTCTTTATCACTTGCATACAGCGGACAGACATTATATTGTTCGTACTTTACAAATACGGGAACATCATTTATCAAACAGCTGCAAATTGGTAAATCAGAAATACTTATGGGAGATATAAATGCTGATGGTGTATTTAATATTACAGATCTAGTGCTGATGCAGAAATGGATTTTAGCTGTACCCGATATAAGATTTGTCAATTGGCAAGCCGGAGATATTTATCATGATAACAAATTGAATATATTTGATTTTTGTCTTATGAAGCGTATGCTGATGGAAGAAGAAAAATAGGGTAATAT
>CAMWOX010000072.1 GCA_947175975.1 uncultured Ruminococcus sp. | reverse complement strand
AATATGAGGTGATAAAGTGAAATCGAAAGAAGTATTGAATGTATTAAAAATTACAAGGCAGACATTAACAAAGTATGTAAAAAATGGTTTGATTAAGGTAGAAATACTTCCAAATGGGAGATATGAATATGATGAAGAAAGTGTATATGCTTTTCTGAACAAAGAGGTAAAACGCAGGACATACATTTATGCAAGAGTTTCTACACCAAAACAAAAACGAGACCTTGAAAATCAGATTAAATTACTGAAACAGTTCTGCTTTATGAATAGTTACACTATTTCTGGCATCTATTCAGATATTGCAAGTGGAATCAGCTTTGAAAAAAGAAAAGATTTTTTTCGATTGCTGGACGAAATTATAGATAACAAAGCAGAACGTGTTGTCATCACTTATAAGGACAGAATTTCAAGAGTAGGATTTGACCTATTTTATCATTTGTTCAAGAAATACAACTGTGAAATTGTTGTGATGAGTGAAGCAGGTTCTGAAAAACTGGACAGGCAGGAAATTTTTGAAGAAATTGTAAGTATGCTGCATTGCTATTCCATGAAGTTATACAGCAAAAGAAAAATTCAGAAGATAAAAGAGGTGCTGTATGAAAGAGAAGATGAGCAGAATCATGGTTGAAAAGCACATCATCAAGTCATCTGACATTTTTTTCTGTTCTGATAGATTTCTGTCATAAATCCAAAAATCTGTATAACCATGCAAATTATCTCATCCGACAGGCATTCACATCAGAAAATAACTGGATTCGGTATGCAGAGCTGGACAGAATGCTGAAAGCAGATAAAGAATATCCAGATTATCAGAACATGCCAACGGCGCAATCAGCACAGCAAATTTTGCGGTCGCTGAAAAAAATTGGAAATCATTCTTTGCCAGTATCAAAGACTGGAGCAAGCACAAAGAAAAATATGCAGGAAAGCCCAGACTGCCGAAGTATCTAAAAAAGAATGGTTGTTATCCGTTGATTCTGACAAATCAGAACTGCAAACTGAAAGACGGCAAAATTCATTTTCCGAAAGTATTTCAAGGATTTACTATTGTGCCAAAATTCACAGAAAAAGATAATTTTGCTTCATTTCAGCAAATCAGACTCATTCCCAAAAAGAACAGAATTATGATGGAATTAGTATACAATATCGAAATTTCGAAACAGAAACAGGATAATCAACGATATATCGGGATTGATATTGGTGTGGATAATCTTGCCACAGTTTGCAATAATGTTGGTGAACAAACTTTCATTATCAATGGCAAGCCGATAAAATCCATTAACCAGTATTACAATAAAAAAATCAGTCATTACAGAGAAATCAGCAAAAGAATGAACAGCCGAGACTATTCAGAAAGAATGGACAGACTGACAGAAAAGCGAAATACAAAAATTGATGATTATCTGCACAAAGCAAGCAGATATATCATTGATTACTGCCTGAAACACGATATTCATACTATTGTAATCGGAAAAAACAAAGAGTGGAAACAAAATGTAAATCTTTCTAAAAGAGTGAATCAGCATTTTGTACAAATACCTTTTGCAAGGTTCATTGAAATGATACAGTACAAAGCAGAAGAACAAGGAATAGCAGTCATTTTGACCGAAGAAAGCTATACGAGCGGTACAAGTTTCATTGACAATGAAGCACCTGACGATAAGAACTTTACAAGGATAGACGGGAATGCCAACACGGCAACAGCATTTACTTTTGAGGGGTAACGATGGATAACCATAGAATAAAACAGGGGGAACCAAAATGTTTAAAATAGTCTACAGATACATCATAAGCAATAAAAAAAGCAGTCTCGGAGTAGTAATCGGAATTATTATTTCAACGATGCTGATGTTCAGCATGATACAGATAAGCGACAGCTATATGTCTTCGTTCAGATCGTTTGTCAATTCAGGTGCACCGCAGGATTTCTACGTCATTGATCTCAGCTATGAGGAGCTGACTGCGATCCATGAAAAATTCATGCGTATGGGAGAAGAAGCACCCGACAGATACCTTTCCACTATTTTTATCGGCAATATGTATTATGATAACTCGAAGGCATCCGTGGTCATGGGATATGAAGGCGATCTGGATTACTTCAAGAAAACTTCTTTGATAAACGGAAAATATCCTGATTCTGAAAACGAGATATGTGTGGAAGAAAGCTATACCCAACTTCATCCGGAGCTGAATATCGGTGATGAGATTATACTGGATATTACGCTGACAAATGAAGAGGAGGAAGATGCTGATGATAACGAACCCGGTGATATCAGCAGAAAATTTACAGTATGTGGCATCATAAAAGATGTTGCTGATCCCGGAAACTTTTTTTATACTGATCTTAAAACAGCAGAAAGTATTTTTGCCGAAAACAATTTGAATTGCAGTAAGTCAAATGCTATCATAGTGGAAGCGGAAGAGGGAAACTATAATGACGAAAAAATGATAAATGCGATTGAAGAAATAAAGAATATTGTAGTTGGCGACACTGTTGAAGGCAGAAAGTATTTCAACTCTGTACAGCTGATTTATAACGATGAAAAAACAGAAAATTACGCCGATAAAGGTTCGTTTGAAAGCACAGCATTGACCGTATTTCTCTTATCCCTGATAATTGCTGTATGTCTTACGATATTTGTATATAATTCCATAAGCCTCAGCTTTGTCCGCAAGATAAATGTATTTGGTACTATGAGATGCATCGGACTCAATAACAAACAGCTTATCAGGTTTATTCTGACAGAACAGTTGATACTAGTATCCATAGGGACGTTGATAGGCATGGCATCCGGTGCTTTGCTGAATCTTGCGATCGCCGAAAAGATAATGGCGGCACTTTTCAGCACAGACGCAGTTATGAAGGTAGAGCAGAGTATAAAAACGTATTTCGTAACGTATCTGCTCACGATTCTTTCAGCATTCATTGCCTGCCTGAAGCTGATACTTAGAATCAAAAAGACAAATCCTATCAATATCAGGGCATTCAATGCGTCAAAGAAGATCCTTTCAGAGAATACCAGGGACTTGTCTTCCAAAAATTTTCTTTTCCATATCGCTCTGAGGAATCTGAAAAGAAACTCTGCAAAGAGTGTGATACAGACTGTTACTTTAGTAGTAAGCTTCATGCTTTGTCTTGTGATATGCAACTTTTTTTCTGTGATCGGAATAAACTCGGTGAAAGGTGCTGTTGATTTCAGTGACTATTCTATCCAGGCGAATATTGCAGATATTGTAAACAATCAGCCTTTTTCAGAAGAAGACCTGGAACTTTTAAGGTCTATGGATGATATAGATAAGGTCTATACAGAGAAATGCCCCATTGATTATGTCTGGGATAAAAAGGAGTCCTTGCTCCAGGTATTGATCTATGATGATGATCTATGGCAGAAATTCGCAGAAATAAACAATATTAAGTATGATTCTTCACAGCCTTTCTCTGTATTTATATCAGAAAATGAATATGAAGACGAAACATTCAGCATACATTCGACTGAAAGCGGTGATGGATTCACAGTAAAGCCCGATGTCAGACTGAGTAATGCAAGCAAGCTGAGCTATGCAGTCTTCAGTCAGGAGAATACTTTGATCGTGAACGAGAAACTGGCAGAAAGCAAGGGCATAGATGACATAGGCTATTGTGCATTTCTTGTGAAAACAGACAGCACGCTGTCCGAACTTCTGGACATAACCTTTTCGACAGAAGAGGTATATATCACAAATCTGCATGACGGACAAAGCAATGCTGAGACACAGCTTCTTGGTATGATCGTAATAGCAATATACATCGTAATTGCCACTGTGATACTAAGCTTTATGATTATCAGCAATACGATCAAGGAGAACATGGCGAGTAAGAAGGCTGAATACGGCGTTATGCGTGCGATAGGACTGTCATTGAAGAATTTATGGACTGTAGCCTGTCATGAAAACTTTATTCTTACACTGATAGCTGTTGCTGTGAGCATACCTCTTTCGCTGATAGTAAATGCCTATCTGTCACTGATACTGTTTCAGGAGATAAAGATATCAATACTTGCTTATCTGCTGGTAAATCTGATATTTATAGTCTTGATAGAACTGTTTGCATACTTCAATATCAAGACCAGCACGAATGATTCAATCGTAGAAATGATATATGAAAGGTAGTAATCATAATGAGTATTATTTCATTAAAGAACGTGAACAAATACTATAAGACCGGTAATTCGTCCTTTCATGCAATCAAGGACATCAATCTGGATATCGAAGAAGGCGAGTTCGTTGTCATACTAGGAAAGAGCGGTTCGGGAAAAAGCACCCTCCTCAATATAATCGGAGGGCTTGACAGCTACGATTCAGGCGAAGTCATCATGGACGGTTTCAGCTATAAAAATGCTGATGATACTATCATGTCAGGGTTCAGATGCAAGAAGATAGGCTTTGTTTTCCAGTCATACAACCTCATTCCGGTACTCAATGTATACGAAAATATCACCTTCCCAGTAAATATAAGCGGAGAAAAGATAGATAACAAGTACATAACAAGCGTTATAAAGGAACTCGGACTTGACGGTAAGGAGAAATCATTTCCCAATCAGTTGTCCGGCGGACAACAACAGAGAGTTGCGATAGCAAGAGCACTTGCCAATAAGCCTAAGATCGTGCTTGCAGATGAACCTACCGGAAACCTTGATACCGCAATAGGGGAAGATGTTCTGAATCTCCTCACTATAGGCGTAAAGGAGTATGGTCATACTCTGGTAATGATAACCCATAACCCCGATATTGCGAAATACGCTGACAGAATTGTTACCATAGAAGATGGAAAAATAGTATAAAAACCTGCAAGATACACCCTTTCTGGTATTTGCACCGGATAGCGATAGGTAATTCTTTGAAATCATTCCCGAATTTTCCACCGTTTCACACCGTATGTGAGAGTTTCCAACTCATACAGCGTTCCCTCGATTTATTTCTTTTCTCTTGTGCTGTGCATTTTTTGTCTGAACATATCCTACGGGAATCAACAGGTGTTCGCTGATAAATCTTAATTGTCTGCTTTTTCCGTATTTTTCGGCTATAAAACCTCTTGTAACTGTTCCGTCTGTAGTAATTTCCTTTAATCTGTTGTTATGCTTGAAACTTGTCAGATATGCCAGTTTCCCGAAATCCAGCGACACACAGGCTGCTATGTAATAATAATTCAGTCTTTCTTTCAGCCATTTTTTCGTAGCTTCAAATCTCGTAATATGCCACTGTTGTTTCTCTTAAATCTACACTTCTACTCATGTTCTTATTGTATCTTTTTTTGTTCCGTTTGTCAAGTGGGTTGACTATAGCATTCAATTTCCTCCTAGATTTAAACTTATAAGAAGGTTTTCCTGATATTCCTTCTGATTCCTTTGCGACCGCTTCTTGAACACATACATTAATGTAAAAATCACTTGACTTTTCTGGTAATTCATGTTATGATAGAAAATAGTGAAAGAGGTGATTTCATGTCGAAAAAGAAATCCCGAAAACAAAAATCCCGGCAAGCGAAGTCTCTTGCTATTGGAAAAGAATATGTCATCCGGTATTGTTCCGAAGAAAGATTTGTTGTGCTGGCAGCTTGTATCCTTGTCTGTATGTGCAGTATTGTATTGACTATTTTTTTAATAGCAGATAGAGAACTTTGGAGCGTTCTTTTCTTGGTGCTGTTGCTTGCTGTTCCGGTTGTCCTGGTGGTTGTTTTTATGTTTCGTTTCCGGATTCAGTTTCGGATGAATCAAAAAGAATTAGAAGTCCGGAAATTATTCCGGAAATCACAGAAAATTTCTCTGGATGAAATCCAGGAAATCTATCACAGCACGGACGGCAGAGTAAACTTCCTGAATATTATCGCAAAATCTACAAAAATCCAGGTGAATAAGGCCGCCTGTGAAAACGTGCAGTTCCTGGAAGTTTTTCTGAGAACATATTGTGAACATAAATTCAAGACAGGAATCAGAAAGGAAGTGCATTTATTGTGAATCTAACAAACCAGAATCAGGAACAGGAGTTTTTGAAAATCCAGAATCAGCTCCGGGAGAAAATTTGTCTTTCTGATGATTGCTATCCGGGCTTTGCTCCTGATCAGATCCGGACAGTTGCCGGGATTGATCTTGCTTACTGGAATCAGGATCAGCAGGAATTTGCGGTCTGCTGTATTGTGGTTCTGGATTTCCGGACGCATGAAATTCTGGAAAAAAAGCAGTATCATGACCGGATTACTGTGCCATATATGCCGGGCTTTCTTGCATTCCGGGAATTGCCACTGATTCTGAAAACAGTGGAATTACTGGAACATAAGCCGGAGCTGTATGTGTTTGACGGCAACGGCTATCTGCATCCCCGGCACATGGGAATTGCTACCCATGCCGCTTTTTATCTGAATACGCCTACAATCGGTGTTGCCAAGACATATTTCCGGGTGGATCAGAAAACAGATTATACAGAACCGGAACAGACTGCCGGAAGTTATACGGATATTATTATTGACGGGGAAATCTACGGACGCACATTGCGGACGCATTCCGGTGTCAAGCCTGTTTTTGTGTCTGCCGGAAATGGGATTTCTTTGGATACAGCAACAGCACTGACGCTCCGGCTTGTCGGATCGGAAAGCAGAATCCCCATCCCGACCAGATTGGCAGATCTGGAAACCCATACTGCAAGAAGTGAGTTGCTTTGCAGGCAACTGTAATAACCAAAAAAAGAAAGGTGAAAATCTGGTTTGAAAATCAATTCTAAAAAATCAAAAAAATTAGTTGTATCTTTGCTGACTGCTGTTATAGCATTCAATGCTGTCATTTCTTGTTCACAGGTGGGAATCGGGATTCCGGAATCAGAAAAGCCTGCTGTGGTACTTCATGCGAATGCCGCAGGCGGACGGGCTTTCAATCAATATCATTCCCAATGGCAAGCCTATACTTACACAAAATGGGCGCAATCCGGAAATTCGCTTTACAGCTCCGGCTGTATGCTGTTTTCATTTGGCAATGCGATTCATAGTCTTACCAGCCGAGTGGTCAATATCACGGATCTTGCGGACTGGGCTTGTGGTAATGGATCGTGGAGACCCGGTGCAGGGGGTGGCTATCGGGAGACATTCTACAATCAGATTGAGGCGGCTTATGGAAGAGTATATCAGTTTACAATTAAAGGCAGATATTACAGTACAGTTGAAGATACCAAACTGATTAATCATCTTTTGAATGGAGGCGTGGCAACGGTACATGTTCCGGGGCATTTCATGGCGATTACAGATTATAACCCGGATGAGCATACATACCGTGTCATAGAAAGTGCTGTTTCTTCCAGTCGTGGTCTGCCGGCGAGCAGTTGGGTTTCTGCATCCAAACTCAAAGCCGGTCAAACAAAAGTAGATTGGTTCTGTCTGCTTAGCCGCAGTGAAAATTCCACAAGCAACCAGGATCAGCCACAGATCAGCCAGGAGGGCAACAGTTCTGTCCGGTATTTTCCGAAATACACTGGATCATCTGAATCATTTGCCGCTGCTCTGTATGTGAT
>CAMWOX010000071.1 GCA_947175975.1 uncultured Ruminococcus sp. | reverse complement strand
CTATCCGGTAGTGCAGACGATTCAAAATCTCCTACCTTTTTAGAATACCATACGGCAGACTGATGTAACATCGTGGGACAGTTGACATTGCCCCTTACAGCAAAGATTTACTCTGTTGTAACTGTATCTGGTACTAAATATTCAATTCCCATTCGATACAGATTCATAGCCCCAATTCTGTCATCATTAGACTGATAACCGCAGTTTTTACAACAGAACAGGTGTATTTTTTTATTTCTGTTTGCTTTTTCTGTATGTCCGCAAACTGGACAAGTCTGGCTTGTATAAGCCGGATTGACTTTGATCACACTGCACTGATGTTTCTTTGCTTTGTATATCAGTTTTTGTTCCAAATCGTAGAAAGACCAAGAGACAGAAATATATCTGTCTTTCAATCTGATTTTTTCAGTTGCCTGACGGATTCCGATCAAATCTTCCAGAACAAAAAGTGTATGCTTCGGATTCTGTTCAGTGAGTGCCTTCGTGATGCAGTGGTTGATGTCCTGCATCCAACGGTTTTCTCTCTGGCCGATTTTTTTAAGCCTTTTTCTGGCAGATTTTGTTTTTCTCTGCTGTAACTGCTGTCTGACCTTTTTATATTTCGCACGTTTCTGTTTGATGATTCTTCCGCTGACAAATCCGGATTTGTGACTGCTGTCATAAGTAGCAATCACAAAATTGATACCTCTGTCAATACCTATTACATTGCAAATATCAGCTAATTCACTTTCCTGTACTTCTGATGTCACTGGAATATACAAAAAATATTTGCCTTTCCGAGATACCAGCTTTGCCGTTCCAAACTTATAATTATCACGAAAATACTGTTCCATGCCTTTACTGAAATAAGAAACTCTGATTCTTCCATGTAATGTATTGACAGAAAACAGGTTCTCATTCAAAGAATAATCTCTGTTCCAGACTAAATCAAACTGTGGTCTTTTGAAATTTGCCTTTATCCACTTTTTCTGATTTTCAAGAATTGTTTTATATCTTGCAATGACTGTTTTAATAACAGATTGTGCCATCTGAGAACGCAGACCATATTTTTCACGCAAATTATAGTATAATTCCTGATTCAGTGACATTTGTTTCAGATTATGTGTTCTGAAAATATGCTCTGAAACAAAATTACAGGCTTTCTGATAAGCTTTCATTGTCTGACATAACAGTTCTTTTTCAGCATCGTCAGGACAGATTTGTATTTTTGCTGTTACGGTCATCTCTTGCATTTCATTCACCTCTTTTCACTAATTTATATTATATCATATTTTTAATGATTTGTCAATGGCTTTTTAAAACATTGGCGGCATTCCTCCCCAAGAGGTCGGGGTATTCTGCCGCAATTTGATGAAATTCTGGCTTAGTCAAGATTTTTCTAAGAAATTTCAAAAATAAGTTGACAAATATCTGAAATAAGACTATAATGGTAAGTAGCAGTATAGACTGCTGATTTTTGATGCAAAAGGAGCATATTAAATTGAATATTTTAATTGTGGGGTGTGGGAAAGCCGGAAGTATTCTCACCCGGACGCTCTGCCAGGAAGAACATGATGTAACAGTAATGGATATTAATTCTGATCTGGCTATTAGTGTGGTGGATAATTTCGATGCACAGGGTATCACCGGAAATGGTCTGATTGTGAAAGATTTGCTGTCGGCAGGTGTCGAACAGGCACATGTTGTCATTGCGATGACAGATTCAGATGAGACAAATATTATGTGTTGTATGATGGCACGTAAGTGTGGTGCGAGACATGCAATCGCCAGGGTGCGGAATCCTATGTTCTCTGAACAGATTGTGTTTATGCGTGAAGAACTGGATATTAGCATGATGATCAATCCGGAATATCAGACAGCAAATGAGATTGCAAGAATGCTTCGTTATCCGAATGCAATTCATGTGGAAAGTTTTGCAAATGGGCGTATAGAACTTGCAGAAATGCGTGTCACGCCTGGAGGCATCATGGATGGTCTGGTATTATCGGCTCTGCCCTCAAAAATGAAACTGAGATTGCTGGTGTGTGCTGTTATGCGGGAGGATCAGTGTTTCATTCCGGATGGAAATTTCGTTCTCCGTGGCAATGACAGAATTTATATTACGGCTGCCCACAGTGAGTTATCCAAGTTTTATAAACAGGTTGGTGACGTGAAAAACCGGATTCGTTCCGCTGTGATTGTCGGCGGCGGAAAGATTAGTTATTATCTGGTAAGACAGTTGCTGGAACTGGGAATGCAGGTCAAAATCATTGAGCAGAATCTTGAACGCTGTGAACAGCTGAGTGAATGGTTTCCAAAGGCATCTATTATCTGTGCAGATGGTACAGATCAGGATATTTTATTGGAAGAAGGGCTTGCAAATGCAGATGCTTGTATTACACTCACAGGGATTGATGAAGAGAATATTATTCTGTCACTCTATGCCAAAAAGATCGGTGTCAACAAGATTGTCACAAAGATTAACAGGACATCACTTCTCCCGATTTCTGACAGCGTAGGTCTGGAAAATATTGTTTCTCCTAAAAATACAACGGCGGCATTGATTCTGCAATATATCCGAGGAAAAGAAAATTCTCAGGGAAGTAATATTAATACACTTTACAGATTAGCAGATGATAAACTGGAAGCAATTGAATTTATTGTGCGTGGCAATGCAAAATATATTGGTGTGCCGTTGAAGAAATTAAAAAGTGTAACAGGTTTTCTAATTGCTGGAATTATTCGGAATAATAAAAGAATTATTCCTACTGGTGATGACTGTTTAAAACTGAATGACAGTGTAATTATTGTCACAACCAGGCAGAAAGTGGCGAGTCTGGATGCCATGTTTCAGCCAGAAGAGGCAGGCAGATAATCATGAATTATAAAATGATCGGTTATCTGACAGGACAGATGATCCGGATTCTGGGCATATTAATGCTCTTGCCATTTGTTGTAGGGATAATCTATAAGGAATCCGCTAGCTTTATTGCATTTGCTGTCACGGCAGGTGTCCTGATCCTGTTCGGGACTCTGATCACACTGAAGAAGCCAGAAAATAAAGAAATTTACACCCGTGAGGGAATGGCAACTGTTACAGCGACATGGATTTTGGTTTCAGTTTTGGGTGCTGTGCCATATGTCCTATCCGGAGAGATTCCGAATTTTGCGGATGCCATTTTTGAAACAGCCTCTGGATTTACAACAACAGGATCTACTATTCTGAATGATATTGAATCCGTCTCGAATGCCTGTTTATTCTGGAGGAGTTTTTCCCATTGGCTCGGCGGCATGGGTGTTCTGGTATTCATTTTGGCAGTTGTGCCACAGAATGATACTCGCACAATGCATCTTGTGAGAGCAGAATCTCCTGGACCGACCGCTGGAAAATTAACTTCCAAAATGAGTTTTTCTGTGAGGATTCTCTATGGAATTTATATTGCACTTACCGCATTGGAAACGATTTTGCTGACATGCAGCAAAATGACATTCTTTGAGGCTCTGAATCATGCGTTTGCAACTGCTGGAACAGGTGGTTTTGGTATGACAAATAACAGCATTGCAGATTATGATAGCGTTTATATTGATGTTGTCATTACAGTCTTTATGTTGTTGTTTTCCGTGAATTTTACGATGTATTATTTATTATTAAGTAAAAAATTTCTGCAAGTGTTCAAGAATGAAGAATTAAGACTATTTTTGGCTATCGTTTTCACAGCTTCCATTGTGATTGCAGTGAATATCATCCCTATTTACGGGAATTTCTTCAAATCCTTTCGTTATTCGTCATTCCAGGTACTCACAGTGATTTCCACAGCAGGCTTTGCAACAGCAGATTTTACCGAATGGCCTTTCTTTTCCCAGATGATCTTGTTATTATTAATGTTCATCGGAGGCTGTGCAGGCTCTACCGGCGGTGGTCTGAAAGTCATGCGGATTCTGATTATGTTCAAAACTGCATTACGTGAGATCAAGTGTGTACTGAATCCTCGTTCTGTTGTGACAATCAAATGCGATGGGAAAGCGATTGACAAGGAAGTTATTCGGGGTGTGAGTTTTTATTTTGTTGTATTTATGTTACTACTGGCGATTTCTGCTTTGCTTCTCTCAATTGATGGGCATGATATTCCGACAACAGTCACAGCCGTGATTACTTGTCTGAATAACGTCGGTCCCGGACTGGGTGAAATCAGTCCATCCGGAAATTTCTCCGGGTTTTCTTCCTGGGCAAAAATTTTATTAAGTCTGGACATGCTACTTGGCAGACTGGAAATTTACCCGATGCTGGTATTATTTACGATCCGCAAAAAATAATATGATATAACAGACTCCTCTGTCTTTTTAGGCAGAGGAGTTTGTTTTTTACTGTTTTGTTATCGTCTGATAGCATTCTGGTCTTCTGTCCCGGAATAAGCCCCATTCCAGACGAGCTTTATTGATTTGGTCAAGATCCAGTTCTTGGATCAGGACAGCATCACCTTCACGATCCGCCTGTTGCAGGATTTCTCCTGTTTCGTCTGTAATAAAAGATGATCCATAGAATAATAAGCTCGATTCCTGATTGGCATTTTCTGCACAGGGTTTCACGGATTCTAAGCCATAACGATTGGCAGCAATCACAGGAATGATATTTGCCGCTGCATGTCCCTGCATGCATCTACGCCAGTGCGGCATACTATCACAATTCAGAATCGGTTCCGAGCCGATCGCTGTCGGATAGCACAAAATTTCTGCACCCTGTAATGCCATTGCTCTGGCAGTTTCCGGAAACCATTGATCCCAGCAGATTCCAACACCAACTTTGCCATATGCTGTATTCCAGACACGGAATCCGGTATCTCCCGGTGTGAAATAGAATTTTTCCTGATAGAAATGATCATCTGGAATATGTGTTTTCCGATAAACACCAAGAATCTCTCCGTTAGCGTCAAGCATTGCAATTGAATTAAATAATCTATTCTGCTCTTTCTCATAGAAACTGATCGGCATAACGATTTTTAATTCCTTGCAAAGTTTTGAAAAATGCTGAACAGCCGGATTTTCCTGTACTGGAGCTGCAAACTGATAATACTCATATCTTCTCTCCTGACAGAAGTAGTTTCTTTCGAATAATTCCGGCAGTAAGATTACATTTGCATTCTGTGATGCCGCTTCCCGGACAAGCTTTTCTGCATTGGTGATATTTTCAGATGGATTTTCCGTGCATTGCATCTGGATTGCTGAAACAATCATAATATTCTCCTTCCTGACGGGATCTGCTGTGTCAGACAGTGAATGTTGCCACCGCCGAGCAGTAATTCTCTTGCCGGGATGGGGATGATCTCCCGATCCGGGCATAATTTCTCCATAAGCCGGATTGCCGTTTCATCACTCCGGATGTTCTCACCGCCGAACTGTGGCAGTAAGACAGCCTGGTTTGTAAAATAAAAATTCACATAAGATCCGGCAAGCCGTTCCCCGACTTCTCTTGTATCCTCGCCGGGTGCAAACACATAGCCTTGTAAATCCTGTTCTGTGACACAGACAGGATGTTCCGGAATCGGCAATTTGTGAACTTTTAAATTTTCCTGTTCCAGGACTTCCAGACAGGCTTTCGATAATGCATACTGCGGGTCATTCTGATCATCCGTCCAGGCTAAGACGACTTCTTCCGGATTGACAAATGCACAGATATTGTCTACATGTTCGTTTGTCTCATCATTGTAGATCCCCCGTGGCAGCCAGATCACACGTTCTGCATTGAGATACTCGCAGAGTATCTCTGTAATCTGCTTTTTGTCAAGCTCCGGATTCCTGCCCTTGCTTAATAAACAAGCCTCCGTTGTCATGATACAGTCCCGACCGTTACTATGAATCGATCCGCCCTCCAGGACAAAATGCTGTGCATTATAACAGGCAAGTCCTGTCTGCGAACAGAAATTTTTTGCTAAGGCATTATCTGCTTGCCAGTCTGTGTATAAGCCGTCCACAGAACCTCCCCAGGCGTTAAACTGCCAGTCAATTCCCCGGACTTCCCCGGTATGCAGATGGTTCACGAACGTGGGAGCTGTATCTCTCGCCCATGCGTCATTTTGTTCAATCTGCAATAACCGGACATTCCGGAGCTGATTCTCCCGGATGAATGCTTTCGCCTGGGAGAGTTTCTTTTTGCTGACAATTAAATATAACAATTCGCTTTTTGTAATTGCCTTGAAGATTTCCAGAAAGCTCGGCAAAGCTGGCTTTGCGTCATAGACCCACGAGCCGGGACGTTCCGGGAAAATCATGATTGTTGCCTGATGACGGTCAAATTCCGCTGGCATGAAAAATCCGTCCTGTTTGGGTGTCGTCATGATAAACGCTCCTTGAAATCCTGATAATCAAATTTTTTTAGGATTTCATAATGATACTGATTATAATTTTTATGCAGAATCCCGATATCCGGCAGGGGCATGCCGTTGAATGTGTTATTTTTTACCATAGAATAAATCATCATATCTTCAAAGCACAAACGATCGCCGATCTGTAATTCATGGTCAAAACTGTAATCGCCGATGATGTCCCCGGCAAGGCATGTATAGGAAGATAATCTGTAAGTGTATCTTTTTTCGCCTGGCTGACCGGCATCAAATAACGGCGGTTTATAAGGCATTTCCAGAACATCCGGCATGTGACAGCTTGCGGAAGTGTCCAAAATCAGAATTTTTGTGCCGTGATTCTCTACAATATCCAGAATTTCCGTCACGAGATAGCCGGCATTCAGGGCAATCGCTTCACCGGGTTCTAAATAAACCTGTACCTGATATTTTTCAGAGAAATTTTTAATTAATCTGATTAATAAGTCCCGGTCATAATCCGGTCTTGTGATGTGATGGCCACCACCGAAATTCACCCATTTGCATTTGTATAAATATTTGCTGAATTTTTCTTCTACAGCTTTGAGTGTGCATTCCAGAGCGTCAGCGTTCTGTTCACAAAGCGTGTGGAAATGCAGACCGTCCACCCGGCGCATCAGGTCTTTATGATGATTTGCGAATTTATTCAGATCTTCTGCGAGAATCCCAAGTCTGGAACCCGGTGCGCAAGGGTCGTAAATCGCCGTTTCCTGCGTGGAACATTCCGGATTGATTCTTAATCCGATACTTTTTCCGGCATTCTGACAGATATGCGAGAGTTGTTCAAACTGCCGGAGTGAGTTATATACAATATGATCTGCAATTTCTGCAATTTCCAGCATATCCGTGAAACGATAAGCAGGGGAGAAGATGTGTACTTCGCCGGGGAAGTGTTCCCGTCCTAACCGAGCTTCATATAGACCACTTGCTGTCGTGCCGTCCAGATATTCCGAGAGCAGGGGATAGACAGCAAACATCGAAAAAGCTTTCTGTGCCAGTAAGATTTTACAGCCGGACTGATCCTGGACGAGTTTCAGAACTTGCAGATTATGGATTAGCTTTGCTTCATCCAGTACATATGCCGGTGTCTGTGTGGTATGAACCAGTGCCAGGAGCTGACCATTATTTAAATTATTTAAATTATTATAATTTGCCATGCGGTGCGCAAGGGTCGTAAATCGCCGTTTCCTGCGTGGAACATTCCGGATTGATT
>CAMWOX010000070.1 GCA_947175975.1 uncultured Ruminococcus sp. | reverse complement strand
CATATTCATCGATTCTGCCGCTAATTTGACCCTTTATGTCCTCTCCCATGTCTTCCAACGTCTTTTCAGCATAATCAAAGATACCCTCGACTGTCAGGCTTTCTGTACTATCAGGTGATGCGAAGAACTTCACCTCAAACGGAATTGTGGAATCGTCCAAAGCATCCATAGAAGCTGTCAAAACGAGTTTGCCTTGCAAACTGCCCTGGCACTCAAATGTCATATCCACACCCGGATATTTGTCAGCAAACCTACTTCCGATTAAATCATTAATTGCATTGTTATAAGGATAGTCAATCCCGATTGTGATAGTCACTTCTTCATTCAATGATTCCGGATTCATACCAACTTCAGCAACAGCATTTGAATATTTCGGATCGGACATAGCATCTCTGATAATATCTGCATACACCGTCTCACCAGTAATAAACTTTGCAAACTGGGATGCATCGAGTGCGATTGGCTCTTCACCAGACATTGTACTTACCCAGCCCTTAAGGCTCTCCGTCCATGTAGAAGATTTCTCATATACATACTTTTCACCTTCAACTGGTGTAATCGGGGAAAGCTGTGAGTCTTCAATCGGAACCTGCTTGAAGTCTTCAATTGTGATGGTTTTAATTTCGCTCCCGCTTACTGTATCATCCACAGCAAAAGAAGCACACAGGATAGTTTGAGATAAAGCAACCGGAACTGCAATTGCAGCAGACATTGCTCTACTCAGGAATGATTTCTTCATTGATAGATTACCTCTCTCTTCCTTGTAGATTTTCATTTTCACGACACAGGAATGAACAAAAAAAGCAACGCAAACCATGCAGACATGCAAACCGCCTTACATGCACCGCACAAGTCACCCCCTGCGCCTTGCCTGGAACATAACTGCGTCGTCTCGGTATGACGGCACAGAAACGTTTTATACTGTATATTTTAGCACATAATTTCGAGATTGTCAACACCCTTGCCGGATTTTCTTTAAAAATATTGCAGAAACATTTTTTGCTTTTTTAGGTGTTTTGCACAAAGAAAACGGCTTTTATGCCCTTTTTATGCTATAATTTCCATTTTTGTATGGTGGTGACAGCATGAAAAACAGGCAGAAAAATTAATTTTTTTCTACCTGTTTTTAGAAATATTTTCTAATAATTCCACACAAAATGTTCTGTTTTTTCTGATTTAATCTTCCTGACGGACTTCCTGGAGTGTCAGATCCAGTTCCAGATATTGTCCGGAACGGAATACAGTAAGCTTGATGGTATCACCTGCGTTATACTGATTTTTTGCTTCGTTCAGTTCATCCATATTGGAAATTTCTGTTTCTTCCACAGCCGTGATGACATCCCCCTGGCAGATGCCTGCCTGCTCCGCCGCACTGCCGCCTGTTACACCATAGACATACACACCTAATGGCATACTGAAATGCTCTGCATCTGATTCGGAAACATCCACACCCGTAATCCCCAACTGCGGTCTGCCGGTCACATAGCCGTTATTAATCAGATCTTCGAGGATTTCTTTAGCATCACTGATTGGAATCGCAAAACCAAGACCCTCAACGCTGGCACTGCCATAAGAAGATGACATTTTGGCGGAATTGATTCCGATTACCTGTCCGTAGCCATTAAGCAGCGGTCCGCCGGAATTACCGGAATTGATTGCCGCATCCGTTTGGATCAGTGTCATATTTTTTTCATTGATCGTAATTTCACGGTTCAGTGCCGAAACAATGCCGCATGTGGTTGTTCCGAAAAGCTCAAATCCCAGGGGATTGCCGATTGCAACAACCATTTCACCAACTCTCAGATCATCACTGTTGCCAAATTCAGCCGGTGTCAGTCCTGTTGCATTGATTTTCAGCACTGCCAGATCGGTTTCGAGATCATAGCCGACAATTTCAGCATCATATTCCGTTTCATCTTCATCACCCATCACAACACTGACACTGACAGCTTTTCCACATTTGTAATCACTCTCATTATCATAGACACAATGTGCATTTGTAATAATATAGCCCTCAGCAGTCATGACAATGCCTGTACCAGTACCGACGACTTGCTGTGTCTGATCGGAACCGTTGCCCCCATAATTCGGAAAGCCAAACCCGAAGCCCCAATAGTTCTGAGTATTCTGCGGTGTATACTCAAATGTTGCATTAATACCCACAACAGAAGGCAGTGCTTTTTCGACAATATCCGGAATGCTGAGTGCTCCCTCAGGAGCAGCCATATTAATCCAGTTTGCAGTGGAATTGACAGATGCATTGGCAGAACCAGAATTTTCTGTAGCAACAGTATTTTCTTCTAGTGTACTGTCTGCATCTGAAATGTCCACAGTACTGCTTGTGGAAGATTCCCAACTGGAATCATTTCTGCCGAATAATTTATACATTTCAATAGAAGAGACGGAAACGATAGCGAGTGCAGCGACAGCCGCAACGACTTTCAGAAAATTTCTGCCGCCATTGTTCTTCTGGTGAAAATTCTGATCATTGTCAGACACATAGTGAATATAGCCATTCTGATTTTCCTGGCTCTGGTAAAGATCCTGATACGGATCAGAATTTCTCTGGTTATCCTGATTATTATTTTCAAACATAGAAACGCATCCTTTCAGAATATATTTTTCTTTTGGAACTTTTATTTTTCTCTGTAATTATTATTATACTCTGAAATGTGATAATTACATGACAAAATTTAAAATACATCATGAAAGAATCGAAAAAAACGCAGAAAAGATACTATAATTTATGATATAGCAGGCGCAAAGGGATCAGCATCCACAATTTCGGATTGATCCGTACCAGGCTGATTGGGGTCTGCATCTACAATCTGTGCGCTTCTGACAAATTCGTAATCCTCTCCCGAACCTGCCTTAGCGGCATAAATCAGAATCTGGGATGCATCCTGTGAATCCACCTTGCCGTTTCCATCCACATCCGCACACTTCTGCTGTGCCTCTGTAAGTATACTACCCTTTCCTGCACCGGCACTTGCAGCATGAATCAGAACAGCAGAGGCATCAGAAGCATCAATTTTGCCGCTGCCATTTACATCCCCCTGGAACATTTCTGTAAACAATGCCTTTGCGATCAGGGCATGACCTGCCGCATTCGGATTTATTTCCAGGTCATACAAATTTGTATACTGCCAGGCATTTCCTGCAAAGGCAGAGTACACATCCACAAGCACTGCATTTTCCTGCCGTTCCACATAACCTGCCAGGTAGTCATTATAGCATCCGTTGACAACAGACCCTGCCGGATTCATAATGCTTTTATAGGCTGTTTGGCGTTTTATGTCAAGTGTATCATATATTTCGATATTATCCAACAGATTATAAACTGTCTGATAGATAATTTTCGCATTCTGGTATTGTTCCAATTTTACTGTAATTTCCTGCATATTTGCCGCAGCTTCTGCACGGTTAGCTTTGATGTCATCCGCCATTGTGTTTGCATACGGTATAAGCTCCATCTCATCTTCAAATCCATATTGTTCCAGTTTTGCTGTAAATACATCTATGAATTTTTTAAAACCAAATTCTGTCATAAATCCATTTGCTCTCACAAGAAATTGATCCATAATATCATGAATCCCGACAGTCACAAGAATCACATCTGCTTCTGACAAAGCCTGCTGAATCTGTGCATCATTCAGACTGTCAAGCACATCTGCCGTTGTAAAACTATCCTGTGCAAAATTCTGGATGGCAACACTTCCGGATTCCTGAATCAGATCCACATAAGATTTCTCACCGTCTGCAAGTCCTGCACCTGTTGAAATACTATCACCGATTACAACAACATTCGGCAGTTCCTTTGCTTGTGCGATAGCAGGCATCTGCATCAGATTTACACTGCATACAACAGCCATCATACACACAGCAAGTCTGGAAAATTTTTTCATCATAATCTTTCTCCTTATTTTATTTTCTTTTATTCTACTGCAAAATAGAATACTTGTCAAGCGATAATTCTTTCCACCAGATCGCTTTCATTTCTTCTTTCTCAGCATGATATATGCCGTCACCAGCGTAATCAACACAGACAGAACCGTTGGAAACCAAGTATCTGGCACAGGAAGATTTGCCGTATTCATACCGTAGAAACTGAAAATCATTGTCGGAATGGACATGATAATCGTCACGACAGTAAGTCGCCACATGACCATGTTCAGATTATTGGAAATCACAGAACCGAATGCTTCCACCATACTGGAAATAATGCCGGAATAAATATTACTCATTTCGATTGCCTGCCGCACTTCAATCAGAACATCTTCAAGTAAATCCTGGTCATCATCATAGAGCTTGATTGTTCTGCCCCTCAGCAATTTTTCAATTGTTACTTCATTGGCTTTCAGCGAAGTGGAGAAATACACAAGTGACTTCTCCAGTTCCAGCATCTGAATTAATTCCTTGTTTTTCATGGCACTGCTGAGTTTCTGTTCCATCACATAAGAAGTCTTGTCGATCTGTTTCAGATCCTGCAAATAAATCGCCGTAATTCTCAGCAATAACTGCATGACAAATCTAGTTTTCATTCTGGTTTGTACGCCCCTGACAGTGCCATCCATCATATCACGCAGTACCTGATTATCCCGCAATGAAATTGTGAATACATAATCTTTCGTAATAATAATTCCCAATGGCACAGTAAAAAACAGAATTGTCTCTTCTGTCTGGATTTCTGACATTGCCGTATCTACAATAATCAGCGTCTGCTCATCTTCACGCTCAATACGGGAAGATTCTTCTTCATCCAGGGAAGACTTGACAAATCCGCTGTCAAGTCCGTAGCCGTCAATTAATTTCTGCACTTCCTGTGCAGTCGGATCGACAACGCAGATCCAGCATCCAGCCACTGGCTCTTCGAGACTCTGAATCGCATTGCCCTGTGTCTGATAAAAATGAATCATAATACCAACAACCTTTCTTTACAGGCAGAAATTTCCCGCCCGCAATACTGAAAATTTCCGCTCGACCGTCCGGGTCAATGCTCATCAGAAGTCACCACCTTTTTAACAGAATCTAATATTATTATAGCAGATTTCCAGAAACTTGGCAAGCCTTTTTTCAAAAGCCAAAATTCCAGGAATCGTGTAAAATTCTGTCGGAATCAAACAAAAATCCTTGAAACGCTTGCAAAAATTTCCGAAGTATGTTATAATAAAAAAAATCTGAAACCAAAAGAAAGGCGATGCAGAAATAGTCTGCATCGTCCAGAATTGCTATGTCTGCTCTATCAGAAAGGAGAATTTTGGAATGGGAATTATGGATATTTTCGCACAACTGGAACAGAATAAGCCATCCAGCGGCAAACCGGAATGGCTGATTGTAGGATTGGGCAATTACGGCATGACGTATGAAAACACACGGCACAATGCCGGATTCATGGCACTGGATACACTCGCACAGCAGGAAGAAATACAGATCAATCAATACAAATTCAAGTCTTACTATACAATTTTGACACTTGCCGGAAAACGCTGTCTACTTTTGAAACCACAAACTTACATGAATAACAGCGGTGAAGCCGTAGTTGAAGCGATGCAGTTCTATAAATTAACCATGGATCAGCTGATTGTGATCTATGATGATATCTCCCTTGCACCGGGCAAATTACGCATCCGGAGAAAAGGCAGTGCCGGCGGACACAACGGCATCAAAAGCATTATCGAACTGACAGGCTCAGAAGATTTTCTCCGGATCAAGTTGGGAGTCGGCAAAAAGCCCAATCCTAACATGAATCTCGCTGACTGGGTACTGAGTAAATTCCGGGAAAAAGAACTTGCACAGATGCAGATTTCCTGCGGAAATGCCTGTGAATGTCTGAAATACATGATTTGTTCTGAAACAGATAAAGCCATGAATCTATATAATGCTTAATCAATCTTTCGAGGTGAATCATGCAGTTTTTTACAGATACATTTCAGGAGCTGTCCGACTGGAAACGGCTCTCAGAAGCATTACATTCCGGAGAAGTTCCTCTATGCGTAGCAGGACTTTCCGGGATTCATAAAGCACAGCTTGCACTGACAATTGCTGCACAGGATCAGGAAATGCACCTGATCATTACCGGATCAGAATCCGAGGCAGTCAGGCTCTCCGAAGACCTGAACACTATGCACGGCAGCAGCATTGCCATGCACTATCCGGCAAAAGAAATTCTGTTCACGAATACAGAAAGCAAATCCACAGAATACGAACAAGAACGTCTGCATGTCCTGAGTGCTATCACCCAGAACGAAATCCGGATTGTTACAGCTGGTATAGAATCCTGCTTACAGCCGACAATCCCACCTGAAGTATTTATTTCTTCGCAAATGATTCTGACAATTGGTGATATGCTTGATCAGCAGGAATTAATTAAGAGACTTTTACATGCTGGCTATACACGCTGTGAAACCGTGGAGGGCAGAGGGCAGTTTGCTGTCCGTGGTGCAATCATGGACATTTTCCCGGTGCAATCCGTACAACCTGTCCGCATGGAATTTTTCGGCGATGAAATTGATACGATTTCTTATTTTGATCCGGAAACACAACGCAGAACGGAGAGTCTGAAAAAAATCCTGATTTCTCCGGCATCTGAACTGCTTTGCAAACCGGAAGAATTAAAACAGGCAATTCAGAAATTTTCTGAAAAACTCCGCAATAAAAACAAATCCAGAATCCAGGCACACTTAGAACAGGATATAGAACGCTTAGAAAGCAATCTATCACTTATGAATCTGGATAAATATTATTCCCTAATCTATCCGGATCAGAAAATCACATTACTGGATTACATCACAGGAACAGTCATGCTCTCGGAAATCACAGAAATTCACCGTCATGCACAGGGCATTTCTGCACAGCTCCGTGAAGATTTTGAATTGCTTTATGAAGACGGCACACTATGCCGGAATCTTGATGGAAATCTGGTCAGCTATCCGGAATTGCAGACAGCTCTCGAAACCAGGAGCTGTATTTATCTGAGTCAGTTCCTGCAAGGCAGTGAAAGAATCCCATTCCGGAAAATCATTAGTATGCAGGCAATGCAGAACGCAGCATGGGGCGGTGAAATCCGGCAATTACTAGAAGATTTGCAGGATTATCTTTCCCAGAATTACAGAATCGTCCTGGCAGTCGGGAGTCAGAAAACACTCCCCATTCTGGCAAAGGATCTCCAGGAAAGCGGCATCTCCTGTGCAATTGCTGACAATGAAGAAGATAAATGCCGTCCCGGAACAGTTCTGCTGACAGCAAGAAGCATTTCCGGCGGATTCTCTTATCCGGAAAACAGAACTGCCCTGATCGTCCAGACAAAAATGCATTCCGCCCGAAAACGCAGACACAAGCACAAAGCCGGAATGGAAATCCAAACACTTTCTGATCTGCATCCTGGTGATCTTGTTGTGCATTCCATGCACGGCGTAGGCAGATTTCTGGGCATCCACAAGCTCGAAATGGAAGGCATTGCCAAAGATTATATCACAATCCAGTATGCCGGAACGGAAAAACTCTATGTTCCTGTCACACAACTGGATCTTGTATCAAAATATATTGGCGCACAAGATGAATCTTCTGTGAAACTAAACCGACTCTCTTCGCCGCAGTGGCAGAA
>CAMWOX010000069.1 GCA_947175975.1 uncultured Ruminococcus sp. | reverse complement strand
GTAGAGCAGCGGTCTCCAAAACCGCGTGCCGAGGGTTCAAGTCCTTCTGCCCCTGTTATATTTCTATATTAAAAAAGACCGAGAAATCGGTCTTTTTTTCTATACAAGAGAAATTTTTAAAGTATTCAATATGGGAAATTATGCTGATGGGTACTTTAAAAAAATAATGAAATTAATTTTTATAGTTATATAAATTTTGAATAGCTTATATGTTATAATAAAACCAATGAAAATCAAATAATTATTTGACCTTTCAGATAATTAAAATAAAAAGGAGTATTTTGTTATGATTTTAGACAAAAACAAAGATGCAACCGTATATCTTTCTGAAGCGTATCTGGCTCAGGTTGAGATCATTCAGGCAAAAAAGAAAATGCTTGAAACACCAGAGAGCATTATGCAGGAGGAACAAACCGCAAGAACACTTGCACTGGCTGAGAAAGTTGTTGCCCGTGGGATTCTGAATGCAGAAACAACCGAGCAGTACTTTGAAGTGATGAGAAAAATTGAGGAGAAAAAACAGGATGTCAAAAAATTTTACGGCATTGATGTTGATGCAGATAGTCTTGCGGCAATCCGAAACGCACATCAGGTACTTTCTCAGGAATTTTTTGATGAACTGGCGGATGAAGACAGTGCATTTCAGGAAAAACTGGAAAAAGATAAGCAGGATACGCAGGATAAGCTTGTTCAGAGTGAACAGGAGATTGATGAGAAAGTTTTTGAAATCCAGCAGAAGAAAAAGGCAGTCGAAAAAGAATACCAGCAGTCCGCAGCCCGTGAAAATGAGCAGTATACATATGATTTAAAGCGTGCCAGAAAACAGGAAAAAGAAGAACGGGAAAAAACGCTCGCTGAGAGAGAACTTGCCTTGAAAGAAAAAGAAACAGATGCAAATGAGGCAAAACAAAACTGTCTTGACAAAATGAGTGAAATTTCTGCTATGGAAGCCAAAGTAGAAAGTATTCCATCGTTGATTGAACAAGCGAAACAAGAGAGTGCGACTGCCAAAGAGAAAGAACTCAACAAGGAGTATGGCTATCATAAGATGCTGGAAGAAAAAGATAATCAGAATAAGATCCAGGAATTGCAGGCAGAACTTGACAGACTGGAACAGAAATACGATGCTTTGCTTGCAGAGAAAGAAGAACTTTCTGAAAAGCTTGACAAGTGCAATGCAGAAAGCCGTCAGCTTACCAGCGACACGGTCAAGTCCATTGGTGGTATTAATATCCTGAATGCGGATAACCATCCCTATAATAATACAGGGAAAAAGTAATGTTTTTCCCTGCTGAAAGGAAGGTTCTAGAATGATAAGCGAAAAAAACACAAAGCCGGAACTTCTGGAAGAATACAAAAAACTGATGACACAAGCCAAAGCATCTAAAAAATCTGTTTCTTCTGTCAGAAGTATGAGTGCCAAAAATACAAAGGCGGATATCTGGTCTGAGATTCAGAAACTGCAAAAACTGCTTGCTAGTGCTGCAAAAGCAAATACTCCTGCAACTGTCCCTGAAAAAAAGCAGAAACCTGTATTGGCAGAAAATGAAAAAACAAATGAGTTCGTTGCTGATAGAGAAGAGCAGCTGCTTGAGAATGTTGTTTCAACAGTTATGCAGATAAATGAAATTGTCAAACAAAGTAATCAAGAGCCGGAAATCAAGGAGGAGAACGATTTGAGTTATCTGAATCAAGAAATTATTGAGGAAATCAATGCCCTTACGACAGCAAAGGCAATGAAAGAAAAAGAATATCAGAGTCTCTGCACAGTGGAAACAGAACTCAAGAAATTTGCTGTCATGATTAACCATTTCAAAAATGAACGTGCAGAACAAGAAGAAAGTCATGTGCAGAAAGAAGCAGATCAGAAAATAGTTCTTGATGAACTTACAGCAAAAATACAGGAAAGTAATACCCAAAAATTTGAAGAAGCTGAGAAATCCCTCAGGGACGCTGAAGAAATGATCGAAGCTGACAAGAAAAAAATTGCTGAAGAAAGAGCAGTGGAAGAAGAGAAATATAGTTATGAGAAAACCAGAAAATATCGGGAAGAAGACGACAAGTGGGCTGATGAAGTTGCACAGCGTGAGGAGATAATCCAGGCAGTCAAAAAAGAAACGGTAACTTTGCAGGCTGAAATTGATGCAAAGGCGGAGTATGTCAAAGATCTTACTGCTAAAATTGAGAAAATTCCAGAACTTTTGGAAAAAGCTAAGCAGGAAGCAGCGGAAGCCAAGGAAAAGGAACTGAACAAAGAACACGGTTATAAGAAACATATGGCACAAAAAGATGCCGATGCAGCGATTCAGTCACTGGAAAGACAGATTGCACATGTGAAAGCAGATTATGAAGCTGCTTTGATTGAAAAGAATGTCATTCAGGAAAAACTGGACAAGGCATATGAAGAAAGCAATAAGCTTTATATGCAGACAGTACAATCCACAGGCGGCATTAAAATTCTGAATAATTCGGATAAGAATTAATAATGATTTAATGCATAGCATTGCACGGCAGGAAATGATAATTTTCTGTCGTGTTTTCATCTTTAAGGGCGTTTTCGTTATACTCAAATTCAGAATCAATTAAAAATAAACTCTTTAAAAAATGTAATTATTCCCATAACTGCTATGAATGCTGCTAATAAAACCATTGATAAATCATATAAAAGTGTATAAACGCCAAGGTTGACTTTGTAGTTCCATATGTATACGGTGATAGTATAGGGGTGCGGTTTGAGTTTTGGTAGTATTAAAAATTCATTGGAATATGTTATATCATCATCAATCCACTCAACTTCTGAATAATATTCTTTTCCTCTGCGAATACGTTTCAAACAAATTCCTTTGACTTTTTTTCCATTCTTAAAAACTTGATAATCATTTCTAAAATCAGAAAGAAAAGCAAGTGATACTCCAATTGCAATGATTACAACTGCAATAGTAACAAGAGACCATAGTATCCTTATAACAATCATCTCATATCACCTCGCTTTCTATTATACACTATCCATGACGAAATGTAAAGGGAGATCTGCAAATATTTTTTTCGATAAATGATGATTTAGCAAAAAATCCCGATATTGAAATTGATACGGACAGGCGTTATTACATTCATGAAAAAAGACCAGAAATCTGGTCTTTTTTGTGATCTATTTTATTTCGCCGTTTTTCAGACGTTCTAAGTAATCTTTTGTTTCTTTGGATACCACACCCGACAGACAAATCAGTGCCGCTACATTCGGCAGTGCCATTAGTCCATTGAAAATATCCGCAATATTCCACACGGCTTCGACTGTCAGATACGGTCCAATAAAGACGGCTGCAATATAAATCCAACGATAAATTGCCGTAATTTTTGGGTTTGATTCCCCGACCAGATAAGATAAACAGCGTTCAGAATAGTAATTCCATCCCAGAATGGTTGTAAATGCAAATACTGCCAGACAAAGCATTAACAAAAAAGAAGAAATACGTTCCGGGAATGGCAGTCCATAACAGAATGCATCTGTTGTAATCTGGACACCTGCAAGATCTTTTTCATAGCTCCCAGCCATCACAATGGCGAGTCCTGTCATGGTGCATACCAGGATTGTATCTATAAAAGTACCTGTCATGGTCACAAGTCCTTGCCGGACGGGTTCTTTTGTTTTTGCCGCTGCTGCCGCAATCGGTGCAGAACCTAATCCGGCTTCATTGGAGAAAATTCCTCTGGAAATGCCATTTCTCATGGAAAGCATGATAATAGCACTTCCTGTGATGCCGCCTGCAAGCGGACGGATGCCGAATGCACTTTGCATCACAGTTACAATTGCAGACGGAATTTCTGTGATATGCCCGAAAATGATCATCAGACAGCTTCCGACATAAAACACGATCATGACCGGAACGACAATTTCTGATACAGTTGCAATTCTTTGAATGCCGCCTATGATGATCAGTGCAACACAGACTGTGATCAGCAAGCCTGCAAGCACAGTTGTCCATGTGACAGTTTGTCCGAGGATCTGGACAGTATATATCGCATCCGGGTCAAAAAAGCCGTTTGCCGCTGAGGTAATGCCATTGATCTGTGTAATCGTGCCGATTCCTAACAATCCGGCAAGCAGTCCGAAGAGTGCAAATAATTTGGCGAGCCATTTGTATTTTTTTCCGAGACCGTTTTCAATATAATAAAATGGTCCTCCCAGAATGCTCCCATCTGCGGCTTTTACCCGGTATTTGATGGCGAGCAATCCCTCAGCATATTTAGTAGACATACCCAGAAATGCAGCAATTTCCATCCAGAATAATGCACCAGGTCCGCCTGCGGCAATTGCCGTTGCAACGCCTACAATATTGCCAGTTCCTACTGTGGCGGATAATGCTGTGCAGAGTGCGGCAAAGCTGGATACTTCGCCGCTGCTGTTCTCTTCATCTTTCAGCATATACATTAGAGCTTTTCCTAGTTTTCGCAGCTGGATAAAGCCTGTCCGGCAGGATAATAAAATACCGCAGAAAATGATCAGTACCAAAAGCGGCACACCCCAGACGAATGCATCAATTTCAGAAACAATTTGATTCAATTTTTCCATGGGTTCAGCTCCATTCTCTTGCAATTACGGCAAGTCCCCTTGCGTTTGCTCCAGTATGACTGCTGATACTGCATGAAAGCGGCTCATAGGGGACTGTAAATTCTGGGAATGCTTCTTGCACGAGATTCTGCCATTGTTTTTCAGATTCTTTTGTTTCAAAACTTCCTGCTGTGGCAATGACAAGTTTTTCTTTCGGAAATTCCGAGAATCTTGTTTCCACATCATGACGCAGTGCCTCGATCATTTTTTTCTGGCAGTTCTGAATCCCTCTGACTTTGGCGAATGCATCCAGCTTGCCGCTTTGGATGCTTAGAATCGGTTTGATATTCATAACCGTTGCAATCGCTGCACCTGCTGTGGTGACACGACCGCTTTTTTTGAGATATTCCAGTGTATCGACTGCGATATAAATCATGGAATGAGAACCATTTGCTTCCAGATGCTGTTTAATTTCCGATGCTGTCATGCCTTGCTCTGCCATTGCTTTTGCATCCAGGACAGATATTTTCTGCGGCAGGGAAATCCTGTGATTGTCAGCCACCTGCACACGTCCCTGATAGTCCTCTGCAAACTGCAATGCCATATGACAGGAGCTGGACAAGCCACTTGTCATGGGGATGTGAATAATTTCGTCATAACCTTGTGCAAAAATCTGTTCCCACATCTCGATCAGAGAAGCCGGAGAGGGCTGGGAGGTTGAAACAGAAATCCCTTGTCGGAGAGCAGAAAACAAGTCTCTGCTTGTCAGATCCACACCCTCCAGATAACTTTTCTCATTTATAATAATAGGCATTGGCAGGACAAAAATTTCTTGTTTTTTTCCATCTTCTACGGACATACCACTGTTGGTATCTGTCATAACAGCAACTTTCATAATTCAGAACTCCTTTTTGTATGATCTACATGTATCATAATGCAGTATTTATTATAACACACTGGGAAAATTCTGTCAAGTATATGCATTTTTGCAGTTTGGCAAAAAGCTCTTGACAAAATCAAAAAATTATGTTATAGTAAGAGATACAAGTACAAATGTCTGCTGTACACGGACGATTTCAGAAATACTAAAATTTGTTGAAGCTGGGAGGAGTTTTTTATGGAACATCAACTGATTGTAGTAGATGCGTCTGTACTGCCGGATGTGATCAGTAAAGTGCTGCAAGTCAAGAAATTGATTGCCAACAAAGAGGAAAAAAGTTCTGCTTCTGCGTGTAAACGTGTCGGAATCTCCCGCAGTGCTTATTATAAATATAAAGACTGCGTTTTTTCCTATGAAGACAAGCTAACACGGCGGATTATGAATCTTCATGCTGTTCTGCGGGACAGAGCCGGTGTGCTGTCAAGTGTTCTTTCTGCACTTTATGACTTGGACGCAAATATTCTCACAGTCAATCAGAATATCCCTGTTGACAGCGTGGCAACAGTGAATTTCTCAATTCGTCTGTGCGGTGAATTGCAATCGCCTGTATTATTGAAAGAACAGCTCATGCAGATTGATGGTGTGGTTGATATCAAAATATTATCAGGTGAATAAATTACCTCATTCAGAAAGGATCTTATGGAAATGATGAAAAAATTAGCAGTATTGGGCTGCGGCGTGGTCGGCTCGGGTGTCGTGGAATTATTCGAGAAAAATAAAAATCTGATTCAGAAACGCTCCGGAATGGAGCTGGAAATGGCATATATCCTGGATCTGCGGGATTTTCCGGATAAGCCTTATGCAAACAAAATTGTGAAAGATCTCCAGGTGATTCTCAATGATCCTGACGTTGCTGTTGTGGCAGAATGCATGGGCGGTGTCGAGCCGGCATTCACGTTTGTGAAATCCTGCCTGGAAGCCGGAAAGAGTGTTGCGACATCCAATAAAGAGTTAGTCGCATCCAAAGGCGATATTTTATTGCAGACTGCAAAAGAAAATCACTGTAACTTCTTTTTTGAAGCGAGTGTCGGCGGTGCAATCCCGATTATCCGACCATTACATAAATGCCTGATTGCAAATGAATTTTCCGCAGTTGCCGGAATCCTGAACGGCACAACGAATTTTATTCTGAATAAAATGATCACAGCAGATATGGATTTCTCTTCTGCACTGAAATTGGCACAGGAAAAAGGCTATGCAGAAAAAGATCCGACGGCTGACGTGGATGGACATGATGCCTGCCGCAAGATCTGCATTCTGTCTTCTCTGGCATTCGGCAAGCATGTATATCCGGAATCTGTTCCCACAAAGGGCATCCGTGAAGTGGAGCTGAAAGATACGAAATTCTGCGGTCAGCTTGGTTATGCGATCAAGTTAATTGCTAGAGTGCAGATGCTCGAAAATGGCAAAATCCTGCCGACAGTTATGCCAATGGCTGTGGAAGAAGATAACCTGTTGTCCCAGGTCAACGGTGTTTACAATGCTGTCATGGTAAGAGGAGACGGCATTGGCAAGGCAATGTTCTACGGACGTGGTGCAGGCAAATTCCCGACAGCAAGTGCTGTTTTGGGTGACATGATCGAAGAAGTCCAGCTCAGCGATACAATTCCGTCACAGACCTGGGAGAATGTCAATTCTACGGATTTCATTGAGGATTTTGCAAAATTCACGGCAAAATACTATTTCCGGACAAGTGCCGCAGATATTGCCGTATTGTCTGAAATTTTCGGAGCAATTGACGAAAAGACAATCTCGACGGATGAAGATGAGTTAATATTTGTCACGGGGAATGTCCTCAACAGGACGGAATTAGAAATTGCCATGAAATTCCTGGCACAGAAAGGCATCCAGGTACTGGCACAGTATCCTGTATTGACTGCCTGAAATTTATAAATAAAACTTACAGTTTGTTTCTGTCACCGGATGGAAGCATATGCACTGTACTCTTGTTCCTATAGGTCTTAGCAGGAACAGAGTCAGTGCATTTTTTACAGGGAAAGGAGATATATTTCATGAAAAAATTTGCAAGATATGTCAGTTTGAATATTCTGGGGATGCTGGGAATTTCCTGTTATATCCTCGCAGATACCTATTTTATTGCCCAATGGATCGGTGCGGACGGCATTGCGG
>CAMWOX010000068.1 GCA_947175975.1 uncultured Ruminococcus sp. | reverse complement strand
CTTCAAAGCTGACTGCAATATACATACCTTCAAAAGCCAATTCTACATAGTAGCCAGTATACTGCATTTTGCCGTCTTTGGATTTTTTCTGACTGGCAATATCCATTCTTGTAAATTCATAGAATGCACCGCCATCCTGCGCATCCCCCTTGCTCCACTCGGCTTTGAGCATCTTTCCGGCAAGAGAAATATTTCCCATTTCATTTCCAGAGAATCGCTGAACAGCTGTTTTTCCGGATTCTTCCGGTAACAGACGATAAATTTTCCTGGTTAGCTGTGCAAATGGCTGTGTGATCTCGTAATCTTCCAACTGTTCGATCCATTCAGAAAGGGCATCCTGTTCCAGTTCTACCGGATGCACAAGCCCGATCCGGATGGATTCTATATCTTCCGGGAATGTGTATTCATCGCTGTCACTAGTATTGAAACTGCCATCTTCTGTATACCGGAAAGTCTGTATCAGTTTCTGATTTTCGTAAACACCCCAGATCAAACCGATTGCGAAGCAATGCATCACAGGCTTTTTGATAAACAGATCTTTCCAGCCCTGCACTGTCCATTTTCTGTCACAGAGCAACGCATATTCTAATCTGGATTTCTGGCTCTGGATTGCCGCTTTCATCTGTTTTTTCATATCTTTGAAATCTTTCACAGCCTGAGCAGATTTTTCCGGATCGTCTTTTGTGCCAGGTTTGGGAAGATTTTTGAATTTCTTCTCCCCTTCGTAGATTTCCAATTCCAAAGCCGGTGTCAGGTATACTTGGAACTGCCTTGTGCCGTAATCAAACACTCTGCAAAGAGTTTCATCAAATCCCAGATCCGGAATAATTTTATCTGCCAATTCCTCCCGGGTGATGCCCAGAATATCCGCCGCCTGTTGGAGTGCCGCATTCGCCGCAGAACGGACTTGTTTATTCTTAAATTTTCTTGCCATGGCATCTACCTGCATCAGAGCCGCAGAACTGCCGTTATAGGCAAGTGCCTTGACAGCCTCGGCGGCAATTGCACCTCTGGAATGTTCCGACCAGTCTTTGATATAATGCTGAATCACCTGAATTGCATCCATACCGCCGTGAATTGCCGTGAAATAGAGCACCCATTTTGCTTTTGCCGCTGCGCCCTGGTCAAGCCACCGGGAGAACACTTCCTGTGCAAATCGTTCCAGATCTGTGGAAATCAGGTCAGCGGCAAGCTGATCTGCCTGCGGACTTCTTTCATAATTTCCGATACTCATGCCGGCATAACAATTCACAATTGCCTGGAGATATTTTTCCGTGACTTCCAGATGATTTTTAAAATATACTGGTGTGTAGGCATTTTTGAATAACCAGTCTGTCTTCTTACCCTTGTTGCCTTTTGTCAGACTGTCAACCAGATTTTCAGAAGTTGCCTGTTTCACTTCTTCAGGGATTTCTGCACCCAGGAGAGTTCCTAGTCTGGCTTGGAGTTTCTGGTTTTTCTCAATTTCAAATGCTTTCTGCACATGTTCTCTCCAGCAATCTGGGAATTTTTTTTCTAACAATCCAATTGCCACTTCACGCTGTGCAATTTTTTTTGCTTGCAGGAGAGCCAGTAATTTCTCATTGCAGGGGTCAGTCGGCTCTGGCAGATAGTTAATTAATACATTCCGGACGTTCTTGCTGGAATCCGATGCCATAGCGAATAATTCAGACAGATATTTGTATTTTCCGTTTTCCCCGAGAATCTGGACATACAAGCATCTTGCATCCGCCGTCAACTGTTTCGAGTCTACAGCGACAACCTCGTCCATATAACTTGCACAAACTTTGATAATTCTGTCTTTCGCTTCAGTTTTTGTTGCATCTGTATAATAATCCATCGCATATGCCGCACAGGAATTTAAAATAAATTCTGTCGGGACATGATTTTTTCGTAGAATATCAATATATTTTTTCTCATTTTTCTCGATATGGAATCCCAAAACCTGATTCATGGAGTATTTCTGATTCTCAGACAGGAACGCATAGCAACAGATACATCTTTCTGCAAAATCATCCATGCCATAGGCTTTAGTATATTGAATAAAATCTGTACCAAAATAATGCTTTTGCAGTTTTGGCAGGATTTCCAGAAATTCCTCCATGGAGAGTGTCCCATTCAGAAAGTTCGTGACTTCGCTTTTGAAATTTCTGTCTTGCACCAAAATATTCATACACCGGAGCTGTGATTTTTCCTGAATGGCAAATGAAAAATCAGAATCCGGATGGACGGACAGATAAATTTTCTTCATGTTTTCTGCCATTGTACAGTTTGTTTCCTTTACAATCTGTGTACGAAATTCAAAGGGGAATTTCTTGGCAATCTGTTTCAGGAGTTTGTCTTTGCCTGAAAATTTGGCAATATACGCATTATTCATCACAAATGAAATATATTTCGGATCTGTCACGCTTAAAGCATTAAGCCTGTGGAATATATGCTCTTCCGTTTTCTCGAAGATACGAACAGCTTCTGTGGCAATTTCGCCGATCAGTGCATGATTGTTTTGTACAGTCAGATCCAGCATCTGCAAATATTTCTCATCCAGGCAGCTTGCCTCAACCATTGCCACGAACATGTAAAGTTTCATTTCAGATGTATTCCATTTATACTTTGCAAGTTCATCCATGTGCTGCAAAAGCTCTTTTTTGAGATGAGCAGATGGTTTGAAAATCAGATTTTTTTCCTGGAGATTCACTTCATGCAGTGCCAGGAGAACCAGATATAATTTTGCACTGTAATCCTGTGCATAAGCCACCGCCTCGTTATTTCTGTTCGGATCTTCCAGAAATTCTCTTACAAAATTTCTAAAACTATAATAGTAGTATCTCCAGGATGCATAATAAGTCGCTAGACACGCAGTCACTCTTGCATCTGCTGTATTGCCGTAGCGTGTCTGGAACGCATTACGCATCAGTTTTATGATTTCCTCATAACCTCCGGGAAGTTCCAAGATTGCTAGTTTTATGCAGTAAACACCTGCGATTGCCTCACAGATTAAAATATATCGTTCAAATAATTCTGTCTGGTTCAGCCGGTTGATTTCTTTCTGGATTGCCTTTTTCAAGACATCCCAACGCTGATAATCGTTTTGTGTTCTGGAAAAATCATACGCTGGAATCTGTTCCAGTAATGCATTGTTCCGGGGATTCTCCGGATTCAGATACTCCCGGACGATTTTCAACGTATCCTCCAGAATGCCGTAAGCCTGGAGTGCTTCGGTCAGCCGGGCAAACTGTTCTCCCGGAACAGCTTTATTCACATACATCATAATAACAACACAATCCTTTCTTAATTTTCTCGTTTCATGGAATCCAATGCACACAGAATTTCCAGTTTTTCCACACCGACTGCAATATAATTCCGGATCTGCCGATAATAATTTACTGTATCTTTTGTAGTATCTTGCATGGCATGTCTGGAAGATTCAAGGGACTGCATGAATTTTTTCAGGAGATCAGTGAATCCATACATGCCGAATTGTTCGGCTTTTTCCTGAAATTTCTTCAGATTCCGGGAATCCGCCGACTGCAAGCCGCTCTGTAATATTTCACAGAGATAATTCTGCACATCCTGCAAAAGTGTAAAAATCCGGGTTACATGTGCCGGCTTGTGACGGCTGTAAATTTCCGGCAGTTTGTATTCCAGAATACTTTCCGGAATCCGGATAAAATCATAGACTTCAATCGGATATAAATGCAGTCTGCCGTTCTCAAAATAGGCGGAACACAGCCATACGAAATTTTTTTCCTGATTCTCTAACATTTCCGAGCCGATGCGTTCCAGTAATTCAATAAATTTTTTCTGTTCCGCTTTGTATCTGCTCCGGATCTGGATCACATTCCCGGCATGATCTGCAATTTGCATCTGATAATATTGAGAATGTGTGTCAAATGTACTGCTGAGACACACTGCCGGGGAGACAAAACAGAGCCGATCTGTTTCAGAACCGGATTTTTTTTCGCTCATAGCAATTGCCAGTTTCCGAAAATCTGTATATAACAGCTCCCGGACTGCCTCACAGTCCAGATTGGCTTTTGTCCGGGACATAATCAGGGTATCTTTTGAACCGGATAATTTTCCGTCACTGATTTTGGCATTTTTCAGAATCATTTTATCATACATAAGTGTTTTCATGGGAGAATTTGCATTCCATGGCATCACATTCCCATGATATGTATTTTTTTTCTGATTTTCATAGAATACCGGGCGAACTTCGGAATAACTCAGGAATCGCCGGGAATCTCTGTTCAGATCCAGGAAATAATAAATATTTCCCTGATATTCCGGTGTGTTGATCTTTCTTTGACCGACCGGAAGTATTTCTAGATCCTGGATCTGTTCTTCATAAACTTTCCGGAATTGCCCTAACTCTGCTTCTGAAAGATTCTCTTTCTGCAAATTCTCAAGATGATCTGCACAAGTACATAATTTCTGTAAAAACAGCTCCGGATTAAAAACAGCCCGGCGGTCACGGCATTCGGATAATTTATTTCCAATTTCCCGGAGCATTCTTTCCGCATCCGCCATTTTCAGGGCATGGCTCTGTACGGCGGATGCCTCCAGATGTTCTGCCAAATTATCCGGCATCCGGACAAGTCCCCATCTGAGAATATCGCAAAGCAACGCATAACTTTGTGCGGCATTCTCCCGGATGATTCCGGATTCTTCCGGCGACAAATTCCGGATCTGTTCTTGCAGATCTTCCGGACGGATCAGATTTTCTTTTAACTGCCATGCGAGAATCACAGCGGCTTTATGCATACAGAGATCTTTTTTATGACAGGAACAGCTGGAATATTCCAACGGATAGAGAATTTTGACAGTCGTCCGGCTCTGATCCGGAATAATCCCGGACAGAATACTGGATTCTTTGAGTAAAATTTTCTGTTCCTGCACCATCCCGGCATGACTGCCAAGGGCTTTCCGGAGTTCCGGAAGTGTGATCTGAGATAATGTCTGTTTCAGGAAATCCGGCAAACCAATTTCTGCATCCTGTTCTGGTGTTTCCGGAATCTCCTGCTCTCCAGGACTCTCTGCATCATCCTGATAATTTTCACGAAGCCATAAAATCGCAGTAATCAGATGTCGGCAGACAGTTCTTGACGGACAAGAGCAGGAACTTTCCCACAGGGGATCTTTGATATGACAGATCTCGCCGCAAACAGAAACTTCTAGAGAATCTTCTTTCGGCTGCATGGAAATTTCTCCTGATTCCAGATCCTTGCAGGCACGTTTATAAATGCCCTTGTTGGACATCCCGATCAGATAGGCTTCATCAGCGGCAGCGAGTGACTGCTGTAACGGATTCATAAATACAAGCTCCTTTCACTGCGAGAACATTCTGCCAATGTAATCTCCGAGCTGTTCCGGCGTGAGGGCGCCGACGAACGCTCCCATATTGGCTAATTTCTGTCCGAGATTGCGATCAAATGCAGGATTCGCCGTTTCATCCAGTGCTGTCAGGAAATTTAATTTTGCACCGGATTCCAGAATATTCCGGCAGGCATTCAGCAGGTATTGTTCCGGCATTCCTTCGTAGAGATCCGTCACACAGAGGACGCACGTCCGAGCAGGTGTTTCGATTAACTGCTCACAGTAAGTAATCGCCTTGCCGATATTCGTACCGCCGCCGAGCTGGACGCTCATCAGGATTTCCGCCGGTTCTTCTGCATAACCGGACAGATCTACAATACTGGTATCAAAAATAATCAATTTCACATCAGCGAATGGCAGTTTTGCCAGAATCTGTGCCATGACAGCACTATAAATCACAGATCCCATCATAGAACCGCTTTCATCAATGGCAATAATCACACGCCAGTTGCTGTATTTTTTGACACGGTTGCTGAAATAAATATCCTGCAAGATTAATGTTCCGGAATCGGGATCATAATTTTTGAGATTTTTCCGGATCGTTTTTTTCATATCCAGATTTCTTGCGGAATGCACCGGACTGGAGCTGTTGCGATCCAGCCGTCCCAGGATAGAGCGTTTGATACTATTTTCCAGTTTCTCTCTCAGTTCTTCAGCGACCTGCTGAGCAATTTTCTTCGCTGTTTCTAGGACTTCTCCGGACATCAAATGCTTTAACTGTAAAACAGTTTTCAGTAAATTCATATCCGGCTGAATTTGTTCTAGGACTTTTTTATCTGTTAACAATTCCGTCATGTGAAATTCTTCAAGAGCCTGTTTTTCAAGCACTTCTGCTGTCTGTCTCGGAAACAGTTTCCGGACTTTTGTAATCCATTTTGCAGCCGTAAGCTGAGAAGCATCCAGACTGCCTTTCCGATCGCCGGATGCACCGGAATCATTGCGAATGTCTTCGCTGTCTCCTTTCTGGTATAAATATTCCAGTAATTCTTCCATATCCTGAAAAGACTGCAATTGCTGTCCCGTACCATGAAAATGTAGATTCTGATCAGATTGTTTCCCCAGGACAAGTCTCCATCGATTAACTGCTTGTTCTTCCTGGCTCAGCATGAATTACCCCTCCTTCTTAGGATTCTGCAAATTTCTGTATCCAGTTCTGCGCCGAATGCAGCCAGATCTTCATCTAATCCCTGCAAATCCAGCAAAGAATCACTAGTCTCCTGGTGCAGGGATGCAACTTCTTCCGCAATATCTTGCACTTCAAACGGTGTGAAATAACTGAAAGCCAGTCGGAGAGACGGCAGAATTTCCATAAAATCAGCATAATCCATATTGGATAATAATTCATCTGTCATCAGCAGAAAATTATGATCCGTGAGTGCAATATCCCTTGCTGTTTCAAACAGACCCTGAAGATAGAGAGCTCCCTCTTTTCTCATGGCAGGACTGCCCGTCAGATAACCACGCATTGCAGATTCTGCCTTTGACAGATAACTTCCGTCCATTGCATACAGCAATCCCATAACCGCACCATAAACAGACGGTTCTTTCTGTTCCCGTTGTGTAAGGGTAATCAATGCGGATTTCAGTTCATCCTGCCTGTGCATCAGGATTCTTCCGGCGATACTGTATAATAATTTGCAGATTTTAATGCAGTCCTTTGCCTGTTCCGGCTGAACAGCTCCCATGGAGGGAAGCAGAGCAATTAGTTTAGAAAAGCACTGTTCCAGATATTTTAAATTTCCGGCATCTTCAAAATGATACAGATTCCGGAGTGTATAGAGCATATCGAAATAATATAATCCTTGCCCCAATGAAAAGAAATCGCCGTCATTTGTCAGAATTTCTTCAACCAGAAGATAATCCGGTTTTGACAATGGCACACCCATCAGAAAGCAATCCACGCTGACTTTGGCAACGGTCTCACAGCGGCATTCCTGTTTCATCCGCCGGACAGCCGTTGTATGGCAGGCCGTTTCCAGTGTTGCACCATCAATCGTATGATCCACCAAGACGGCATCCGTCTGCGGTGACCGACAGTAACGCCACTGTTCCCGGACACGGCTTCTGTCTTTGTTATGATGTAAGTCAGGCCCTTTCAGCATCTTGCAGAAATCTGTTCCCAGGAACTGCATTCTATGAAAGAATCTGCTTTTTTCCAGTTCTTTTTCACTCGCAAACAGGGAAATTTCCGTCTCCTGCGGTACGGCAGTCGTTGCTTTCAGTCTGAATTTTTTACACTGATTCTCAAAATCTGTAATCAATGGCGGCACATGGGAAGTATCACC
>CAMWOX010000067.1 GCA_947175975.1 uncultured Ruminococcus sp. | reverse complement strand
GACAGGACTCGAACCTGCGGCATCTTGGTCCCAAACCAAGCACTCTACCAAACTGAGTTACATCCCGTACAGTGTGCCTGACAGAACTCGAATCTGCGCTCTGAGGAGTCGGAGTCCTCTGTTTTATCCAACTAAACTACAGGCACATTTCAAATTGCTTTATAATTATAACATAATTCTAAAAAAATTGCAATAGTTTAAATATAAATTTTTTGTGAATTTTTCATGAATACTATATGAATCATGTCAACCAATCCAGGAGCATTGCCCAACCATGAAGTTGTTGATTTGTAAGAAGATAGATCAAATAATAAACAGCGGCATCATCCGGGAGCTTTTCAAACTGCCAACTCTTATGAAGAAACCGTATTTCTGTGGTGTCATCCTCAACAGAAACACTTGCCATACGCAACTGATCATGATGCATAATATTATAACCATTCTGATAAACACGGACAGCTCCGAATGCGCAACAGCTGAAAATACAATGCACAGCAAGTCCTGCAAGAATTTTTTTAAATTTTGGATCTAATTTCAACATAAATTATTCCTCCGGCTGTTTGATGGATTCTAAGGCTCTGGCAAGCGAACTGCCGATTAATTCCCCGGCATATTCCACCTGATCAAGTGTATTTCCATGAGAACCGACTTCAATTAGAATGCTTCCGGTTGTTAGATTCTGATTATATTTCCGGTAATCAAATAAAACCGGTCTTGTAAATCCTGCATAATCTGATTCCATCTGCTGCTGTAACAAACAGGCAAATCTGAAATTTTTAAGATATTCCGGCATATCCATTGTACCATCGTCACAGCCTGAAATAATCATGACCTGACTCGCCTTTCTGCCATTGACTTCCACAACAGGCTGTTTGATTACACCATCACCGCCGATTGCATCTCTGTGAATATCCAGTACGATCTTGATAGATGGATATTGTATCAACGCATTCTGTACAGTTACGGCACTGCGTTCATAAGATCCTGTATAAGACGGATAATCATGAATCGTTGTATCATGGATTACACCGATCCCGGCTTTCTCAAGCTGTTCTGCAATTGCATCTCCTACCATGATCATATTTTTGGAACTATCCGTTGTACGATAGTTAAAACTGGAATCGTAATTTTCACGTTCATAAGGTTCAAAGCTTTCTGTTGTATGTGTATGCATGATTAATACCTGTGGTGTACCATCAAATGCAATCTGAAACTCTGGCAACAGCTGACTCTCTGCATACAGAGCCTGATTGGACAAAGCTGTTTTATTCTGTACCTGTCCGGCATTCCGGAGCTGAAAGAATCTTGTTCCGGAATAAAATCCATAACTCAGCTGTTCGACAATACCGCCTGTCGGATTCCATTCTTCAGGATAAGGCTTTGCACCAGGATCAGAATCTTTCTTTGGTTTCTGTTCAGAAAATACTGCCTGTTCCTGTGAATCCAGATCAGATGCAGAACTATTTTCAGCATCTTCTTCAAAAGAATCTGAAATTCCGAATCCCTCAGATAAATAAAAATCAGGCTGAAACAAATCCGGCATATGTTCCAGTTCCTCATCTGACAGAAAAGATAATTCTGAATCTGATTCCAGAGAAACAGCATCATCCTGGCTTAACTTTTCAGACATTGCTCTTGTCAGCACCGGTACATACTGCACCAGACAGCTCACACCCGCTGTCAGCAATAACACCAGTGTCCCGAATACAGTACATCTTTGCAGGACATGATATTTTTTCCGCCGCACTGCCACACCTCCAGTATGTACACTTTCATTGTACTATATGCAAAAAATATTCCTGTTATGCGAAAGGAGATTAATTTCACAGGACAGGCAAATTCATTTTATTTTCAGCATATATTTAACGCAAAAGCAGACCGGAGGCAAGCATCATGTATCAGTGTTATCATACCAAGAAACTTAGAGTTTTATTATTACTCGATGCAGTATTAATCATACTATGGCTGATTGGCAGTTCTGTAAGCCGTTCCATACACTCATCAGGTGTCTTCCAGCAAGGTATTTTTCTGCCAGTTGTCATGTATCACAGTATTACAGATTCCCCGAACGGCGATTATCAGATCACAAAAGAACAGTTTGCACAGGATCTGTATTATCTCTATGCCAATGGCTACGAAACAGTTTCGGTAGGTGACCTGTATGCATACACAGAAGGCAAGGGGGAACTGCCGGAGCATCCTGTGATGCTGACATTTGATGATGGATTTTATAATAATCTATCCATTGCACTGCCATTGCTAGAAGAATATGACATGTGTGCTGTCGTTTCAATTGTGGGCTATTATACTGACGAAACAGCAGAAAAAGACCCCCATGTAGACAGGTATTCCTATCTGACATGGGAGGATGTGAAACTATTACAGCAATCCGGCAGAATTGAAATTGGCAGTCATACTTATAATCTGCATAGTAATGATCAGAGAGCCGGCTGCTCGATCATGTACGGCGAAGATCCGGAAAATTATCAGAATATGCTCCGGCAGGATCTCGGAAAACTCCAGGACAGAAGCAGAACCCAGACAGGCAGCTCCCCTGTTGTCTTTGCATATCCCTATGGTTTTGTCTGCAAGGAAAGTATTCCAGTTCTGAAAGAACTTGGCTTTCTCTGCACATTCTCATGCCGTGAACAGGGAAATTATATCATCCGTGACAGCAGTTGCCTGTATGGACTGGATCGCTATAACCGGAGTCCGAATTACAGCACAGAAGACTTTTTTACAAGAGTTCTGTGCGAGAATTAAATCAACTCAAATCTTCCAGATCAAACGGTGTTTTCTGATATACACAGTAATTCAGCCAGTTGGAATACATGAGATTCGCATGGCATCTCCAGGAAAAAACAGGTTCACAATTAGGATTATCTCCCGGGAAGTAATTAAACGGCACTTCAATTGGCAATCCTTTTTCTACATCCCGGAAATACTCCTCTTTGAGTGTATCCCGTTCATATTCATTGTGACCTGTGAGAAAAAATTCTCTGCCGTCTTTGCTTTCTACCAGGAATACACCTGCCAGTGGCGAATAAGATAAAATATGCAGATCCGGGTGCTTTTCAATATCTTCCCTTCTGATTTCCGCATGTCTGGAATGCGGTACAGGAAATACATCGTCAAAGCCTCTTAATAATGGCGTATCTGTTTCCACCATATGCGGAAAGATCCCGAACAGTTTTTTATCTAATTTCTGTTTCTGGATTCCATAATGATAGTACAATCCCGCCAATGCTGCCCAGCAGATATACATAGTAGAATAAACATGTTTTTTCGTCCAGTCCAGGATCTTACAAAATTCTTCCCAGTAATCCACCTGTTCAAACGGGATATGCTCCACAGGTGCGCCAGTGATAATCATGCCATCATAGAAATTATATTCTATTTCTGAAAACGTCTTGTAAAAAGCATCCAGATGGCTTTGTGATGTATTTTTAGAAATATGCTCCACCTGAAGCAATTCCACATCCACCTGTAAAGGCGTATTGCTCAGCAGACGCATAAGTTGTGTTTCAGTTTCAATTTTTTTGGGCATAAGATTCAGGATCAATACTTTCAATGGTCGGATATCCTGATGTTCTGCACGGCTTCTTGGCATAACAAAAATATGCTCCTGTTCCAGCGTATGATAAGCCGGCAGATTTTCCGGGATTCTGATTGGCATAACGCCTGCCTCCTTTATTGACAGAAAGAACCGGCAGAACCGGTTCACTCTGAATTATTATGATTTTTTCATTATCATTTAAACCTTATACGGGATGTATCTGCTTTTCTGCATCGCCATGCTTGCTGTCAAGACCGAATTTTGCATCCCGGCGTTTTTCAAAAAATTTCACAGCAACCTGTCCGAACTGTGCATAACTCAGTACATCTTCTTCACTTTCTGCCCATTCTGCACATTCCTTGCGGAGTTTCTCAAGTTCAGGTTCAAGCAGATCTGCCGGACGGCAGTCAATTGGTTCTGCGTTGCCAATAATTTTTTTCCGGAATGCCGGATCAATCGGCACAGGTGTCTGACCATATTCACCACGGACAACACCCTTAAATTCTTTTGTTACTGTCTTGTAACGCTCTCCCATGAGTACATTGAACACAGCCTGTGTACCTACAATCTGGGAAGAAGGTGTTACTAATGGCGGGAATCCTGCATCTTTCCGGACTCTTGGCACTTCAAGTAATACTTCATTGAGCAGATCTTCTTTTCCTGCCTGTTTGAGCTGTGACAACAGATTTGACAGCATACCGCCAGGAACCTGATAAATCAAAGCACCTGCATCGGTTGCAAGCATTTTCTGGTCAATTAATCCCTCATCAAGATATTTCTTACGCAATCCCATGAAATAATCACGGATTTCTGTCAGGAGCATCAGGTCAAGACCTGTGTCATACTCTGTTCCTTGCAAAGCAGCTACCATAGATTCTGTCGGTGCATGAGATGTACCCAAAGCCAATGGCGACATTGCAGTGTCAATAATATCTGCACCAGCTTCAATACCTTTGAGCAAACACATAGACGCAAGTCCGGATGTATAGTGCGTATGTAGATCAATTGGCAGATCCACACTGGATTTCAATGCCTTGACAAGCTCTTCGCATTTATAAGGTGTCAACAGAGCCGCCATATCTTTAATACAGATAGAATCTGCACCGGCAGCAGCGATTTTCTTGGCATACTCTACATAATACTCTGTCGTAAATACTTCACCTGTTGTATAAGAAATTGCAACCTGTACTTCTGGCTTCTTGCCGTCACGGGATGCTTTCTTTGCGGAAGTAATGGCAGTCTGCAAATTCCGGATGTCATTGAGTGCATCAAAAATACGGATGACATCAATGCCGTTCTCGACAGATTTCTGTACAAATTCTTCCAGTACATCATCTGCATAATGTCGGTAACCAAGCATATTCTGCCCACGGAACAGCATTTGCAGTCTGGTGTCCGGCATTTCCCGACGCAGTGTACGCAATCTCTCCCAGGGATCTTCATTCAGGAAACGCAGACAGGAATCAAATGTCGCACCGCCCCAGCATTCTACGGAATTATAGCCGACCTGATTCATTTTCGGCAGAATCGGAAGCATGTCCTCAATTCTCATACGTGTTGCAAGTAAAGACTGATGTGCATCACGCAGGACAGTTTCCGTTACTCTTACTTTTTTAGCCATAGATCTTTATGTCCTTTCGTGTAAAATTTCTATCAGCCTACCGTTGCGAGAGTATCACCACTCTGCACAGTATCACCTTTCTTGACAACAATGCTCGTCACACTGCCATCACAGGGCGCAACAATATCATTCTCCATCTTCATTGCTTCCAGAACCATGATCACATCGCCCTTGGAAACACTTGCACCGTTGGAAACTTTCACATCCAGGATTGTACCCGGCATCGGTGCAGTGACTTTTTCACCAGTACCAACAGCAGGAGCAGCTGCCGCCGGAGCAGGAGCTGGTGTAGCAGGAGCGGGAGCTGGCGCAGCAGGAGCAGCAGCAACAGGTGCTGCATCCGCACCAAGTTCTTCCACTGCAACATCATATGTCTTACCATTTACAGTTACATTAAATCTTTTCATAATTTTACCACCATTCTATTTTAATCGCAATCTCTGCAAATTCGTCTGAATTATAACGGGAAATTATTATGTTTCTTCGGCAGATTTGTCACACGTTTGCCCTCCAGCATGGAAAGTGATCTGCTGATTGTCTCCCTGAGCTGATCTGGTGTAAGAATTTCATCCACACAGCCGAGTTCTGCGGCAGATTTAGCAGATGCAACTGTCTGTGTATATTCTTTTGCAAGTTCCTGCCGTTTTGCTGTTAAATTATCACAGCCTTTCAACTGATCATGCCACAGAAATTCCACAGCAGCTTCTGGCATTAACGGTGCAATATAAGCATTCTCCAGTGCATAGGCAAAATCAGCATTACAACCCTTTCCTGCCAATGCTACGAAAACAGAACCGACAGCCTTTCCGGTCACAACAGAGATCTTGGGAGTTGTTGCCTCGGCATAACTGCCTGCAAGACGTGTCAACGCTCTAACAGAGCCTGCCTGTTCGGATGCCGCATTTCCATCAAAACCGAGCGTATTGACAAGCGTAATCACCGGAATAGAAAATGCATCACAGGTTCTGACAAATCTTGCGATCTTTGCACAATCCGCTTCTGTTAATTTTGCATCTGTCTTATCCGTAGCAACAATCGCCACCGTACTACCAGTAACTGTTGCAAGTGCCGTATAAGCAGCTCCTGCATAATCTGCATAAAGTTCTGTTACACTGCCGCCGTCGGCAATACTTGCTACATAGCCAGACAACACATTTCCGGATGCGACTTCTGGTGCATCATATTCCATGCAAGGTGTACAAGCCATATTATTCAATGGCAACAGATTAATCAGATTTCTGACCTGTGCAATTGCTGTATCTGTATCTTTCACAACACAAGCAGCGATACCGTTCTTTGCACATGTCTGTGCATTGGATTTCTCAAAATTAGGAGCAAGGAACAATTCTGCCTGCTCTGTCATGATGACAAAATCGGATGCACAAGCCATCACGGCAGCACTACCTGCACAAACACCTGCAATCACAGCAATCTGTGGTACAACACCAGAAACAGAAGCAGTTTGCTCCAACATGAGACTATATGCATTCAAAGATACCACACTGCCGTCCATGAATGCACCATTAGAATCATAAATTCCGACAACAGGCGCACCAGTCTTTGCAGCAAGACCATAAATCTTTGCAATTTTCTCAGCCTGTGCCATACCAACTGCACCTTTTTCTACACTCTGATCTTGTGCGAATGCATAAACAGGATTACCATTTACATAGCCATAAGCTGTTATAACCGCAGCTGGTGCAGTTTTTTCCATGATATAAGAGCCGATTTCCTGATAAGCCCCTTCATCAAACAAGACTGCAAGCTGTTGCCTGGCCGGACTGTTCAAGTTTTTCTCCATTTACATAATCTTCCTTCCTGAAATAGTATCTTTGATTATAGAAAATATAATCAAAACAACATGCTATTATTAATGATACTATTTTTTTGGATTTTTTTCAAGTGTTTGCGGGACTTTCTTTGCATTTTTTACAATTTTCCATAATATCCATAATATTATCAAGCTTTTTTTGGTTGTTTTTCATAAAGCCCAGTTTGGCAAGACGTTCCTGCATTGCAATGTCCTGCTCCAGGAACAATGCCTGATTCAATCCACGAAGCTGTGCCTTGAACAGAACAGATCTCACAAGACCATCGCACTGATTCCAGTCATTGCCATCGGATATTTTATAAATTATCACTTGTTCCGGCTCATAAGCATAAATAATCCAGCCTTTTACTTTCTGATTTTCAATGGCTTCTGAAACATGCAGCTCTGCAAATTCAGAAACAGTGATATTTTTTAAAATTTTCTGATAATTTTCCGGATTTTTCTGTTCCAGGATTTCCAGCATAAAAAATCATTCCTTTCCAATGGCATTCCGGATTGCCCGGAGTTCTTCCGGTGTCAGATCACGCCAAGTCCCTGGTTTCAGCATTCCCAGTCTGACAGGCCCAATGGAAGTCCGACGCAGACGGGCAACTTCAAGACCAACAGCCTCACACATCCGGCGGATCTGCCTGTTGCGTCCCTCTTTGATCGTAATCTGGAGAACCACACGTCCGGGTTCATTTGTTAATACAACGATATTCGCCGGAAGTGTTTTCTTGCCATCAAGTATAATGCCGGTTGCCATCC
>CAMWOX010000066.1 GCA_947175975.1 uncultured Ruminococcus sp. | reverse complement strand
AACTAACGACATGGATTCGCAAAACTAACGACATGGATTCGCAAAACTAACGACATGGATTCGCAAAACTAACGACACTTATATTGACAAGTCGTTATTTTTATGATATACTATCTCTGGAGGTGTTTCTATGTCAAAAAAAGTGAAAGGAACTGAACTTGTTGAGAAACGAAATGTGTTGAATGAACTCCGTAAAAATAATATGACCTTACAGGAACTTAGAGTATTCAGCATATACTTAGCCAAAATTAATGCAAGAGATATTTCTACAAGAAAAGTTCGGTTCTCTATTGATGAATTTCAGAGAATACTTGAATTAGACCGTCCTAAGATTGATTATTTCAAAGAAGTAACAGCTAATCTTCTCCAAAAACTTGTGGAAGTGTCAGAAGAAAATGGTGGCTATAATCAATTTCAGTTATTTAAACGTTGTCGCATGTCAAAAGATGAGCAGGGAGAATGGTATGTCGAACTTGATGCACATGATGAAGCCTTACCATTAATGTTCGATTTCAAATCGCATTACTTTACCTATGAATTATGGAATGTCCTCACACTTACAAGCAGAAATCAGATAAGACTATATGAAATCTTGAAACAATATGAATTTATTGGAAAACGTAAAATTTCATTAGAGGAACTTAGACGTTTTCTCGGAATTGAACCTGATGAATATTCTCGTTGGTGTGATTTCAAAAGACGTGTTCTGGATAGCTGTCAAAAAGCCTTAGCAGAACAAACCGACATTACATTTACTTATGAACCAGTTAGAACCAGACATAAATTTACTGCTGTAACGTTTTTTATCAGAAAGAATGAAAACTATGTTGACCATCTGAAACTTAATGACTACATTCAGAGAAAAAAGCCGGTTGAATCAATGCTTGAACCTGAAAAACCAAAAGAATGGATTCCGCTTAGTCCTGATACGGATGATGATACAGTAAATGAGATCTATGGTAATGAAGATTTCGCTTTTCTTGCATCTTCCTGCAATTATGAGTTTTCTCCAGAGGAAATGAGAGTGCTGTTTGATTATCTTCTTGCGATTGGTTTAGTCGGCAAAGATAACAGCATCCGGCGATACCAGATGTTACGTCGGGCATACAACAAGCTGAATGCTGCACCGGGCATTCCAAAAAGAGATTCGGATGAAGACAACGTTCACAAAAGACGTTTTGGATTCATAAAATGGCTCTTCGAGGATAAATACGATTTTGATATTTAATTATATATTAAAACATAGTAAAATCAGGCAGAAGTATATCACTTCTGTTGGACGGGTCTTGAATAAATTAGGGTTTCCGGAAAAAATAAAAAAAGTGGATGGAAAAACTTTCAGATTGAGAGAACTGTCATATATTAAATATGCAGTTCAATAATCCGGGTTACAGATAAAAAATTCTATCTGTATCCATCTGTAACCGCATATTTGTTAAGCAAGAAACGTCCCTAAAAAACCTTTGCAGACTTTTCATACAATTTAAAAAAATTTTAGAAAAAGGGTTGAAAGAAAGATTCTGACATGGTATAATAGGGTTAACAAAATTTTAGATTTTAATTTTGTTAACGAAATAGAAATTATACATATAGTGCTTGAAAAATGAAAGGAAATAAATAAGATGAAAAAATATTTATTGTTAGTGTGTACGTTGACGATATTAACAACCTTTGTATCATGCGGAAAATCTTCAAAAGGTGTCACGAAAGAATCCAACTTAGAAAATGTAGAAAGTACAGATACACCAGATGAAGAATTAAATGACAGAGCAATTGGTGAATCTATTACAATTGAGGGAGTCACTGTAACGGTTAATTCTGTTATTGATTCACAAACATCTACAGGGGAAGATGCCTATGAGGTTAATATTACCTATAAAAACAACAGTGGTAAAAGTTTAACAATTCATCCATATGACTGGCATACTGTGTTACAGAATGGTTCTACTCGTGCGTATGTTGGTGGTAGTAGTTTTAGTATTGATAATGTTTCAAAAGGTGAAGAATGGACAGGTATTGTTACACTCTGGAAAAATGATAATACAGAAAAAATAAAATTTGAATCTTATGCTTTAAGTCTTTTACAGAATGATAAAAAATCCGCAACATGGATAATTACATCAGATGAAGAGACCAATACAAATAGTGAGAGCAGCGAATTGTCTGAAAATGTCACAGATGCCATGTCAGAAACAATAGAACTGGAAGAAGTTTCTGAATCAGAAACGGAATCGGCTACAATAACTAACTCATTAGAATATGACGCTTTGCAAATTGCTTTTATGTCCCTTGATTTTAACTCAAGTATGGCAGATGTTGAAAAAATAATCGAAGAAAATAATTTTGAGTTCACCAAAGAGAATTATAATGGGACTCCTAAATGTGTAAGCTATAGATTAGCTTATGAAAAAGATGTAGCACGACAAAAACGTGGTTCTTCGGGGGATAGCTTGGATATAGAGTTTAGCAGCGAAGATGGTTCTTTTATGTATGCGAAATATACAACGTATGTCTCTGGATTTATGAATGCCCTTTTATATAACTATGGTACATATTGGGATTTTTTATTTGAAACACCACAAAATGAATATAGTGGGTATTATTATTACGAAAGCGGCGATATGAGCAAAGATGGAATTGTGTTTCAATATGATAATGGAAATAGTCACGAAACAGCCTATTATCCATGTGAAGACGCAGAAGAAGCATTAAAAAACGTATTGGCTAATGCTGAAAAATAGTATAATTATTCTATAAAAATAGTATTCCTACTGTGGTTTCATCACAGTAGGGATTGTTTGTTTTAGTACCATAAAATTTTTTTAACTGGGTATAATGTAATAAAATTTATATCTGACATAAAATTCACCTTTCTTTTATCGTGATTGACATATTTCTAATTTTGATGTATAATAGTAGTAATTGGTGTGTGTGTTTTCGGATACACGCTTAAGGGAATCAGAACAAACTCTGATTCCCTTTTTTTTATTACTAAATTCTAGATATTTTACAAAAAAAGCCGCCCAAAAGGCGGCTTTCCCTCATGACCGGCATCAGAGGTAAACAGTGTATTTCTATCTGCAATTATATTATACTTGATTTTAAGAAAAAAGTCAATATTAAAATATAAAATTTTATTTTTATAAGTTTTCTGTCAAAGTTACGGAGTAGGTCTTGCTATCAACATTGTTTCCTCTTTTTCAAGTTTAGAAATATTATGATATAAAAGATATTGTCAATCATATTGCCGATAGTTGCAATCCAGATCATGGGAATAAAATCCAGATCAAGACAAACAGCAATCAATGAACCAATAATTGTTGCTAATGCGTATGCCGAATTATCACTGTTGTCGAAATGTTCACGCTGTTGTTCTGTAGGATAGCGGATAGATCGTAATTTCACCCCACCGCATATGATATTTCGTGTGATCAGGCAGAATAGAATCGCATCAAGAATATAGTAAATCAAAATTTGGTCAGGATGCATTGTTATCAACGCAGATGTAAAAATCCCGATCACACATTCCAGAATACAGAAAACAGGGTAATGCTTGAATAGCTTATCTGAATATTTATTCCACAAGAAGGAAAACAGAATAATGCTGATGCAATTCCCAATCTGATTACAGGCAACAGCATTTTCTGTCACGCTCTGCATAATCTCCTTATGGATATAGGGATATGTTGCTGAATAGAAGCATGTTGTAAAAAATGTTGCCATCAGCATGGCATCCGTTTTCTGTTTCATCATGTTTGTGTGAGCGTTCCGGAGTAGGTCTTGCGATCCACGCTGACAGAGAAATATTTTCCCTGTTTTGTGTCTGGTTCTGATTCTGGAATATTTGCAGATTTCACAAAGCCATTCAGCCCGGCATTCTGGATCAGAGCCGGGTAGTCTTGATAGCATTCATCCAGATCCACATTGCCGGAGATTCCGGAGACAGAACCGGTGTCAGACTTCTGCCAGATGCCGAACTGACCGGCATAGCTTGTCTTGTTCACGCCGTAATGTGCCACCCAAACAGCATATCTGTTCCGGATTTCTTCCGTGATGTAGGATTCCAGGTGTGACTTGCTCATGTACAACCCTACAAAATAGCCTGCTTTTTCGACTGTTTCCAGGAATGCCCTTGCGATCGCCGAGCACTTGGCTTTGCCGAGAGCAAATTGCTTTGGTTCTTCCAGATCAAAATACACAGGATAAGCAAACTGTTTGCCTTTGATGACTTGCAGGAATACTTCTGCTTCCTGCCGGGCTTCTTCCGAAGACATGGCATAGGAATACCAGTAGGCACCTACCGGGATCTGATTCTTTTCGCATTCCGTGTAATATTCCTCGAATTTGCTGTCTTTCTGGGAAATGACTTTGCCATAGCCTGCTCGGAGAATGGCAAAATCCACTTTTCCGGAATTTCTGACTTTCTTCCAGTCAATATTTCCTTGATGTCTTGAAACATCAATGCCGTTTTTTGTCATATTTACTGCTCCTTTTGGTTAAAATTTTTGAATCGTTTCACGATCCGGAGAACCCACTGTGCATCTGGATTGATTTCAGCATAATTCTCAAAAATGCTGATCATTTCCATGATGACGATATAGGCAAAGACACAGAATGCCGTGACAGCTCCTGTCAACATAGAAAATTCAGCCACATCATAATATTTGCCCAGCACATTGATGCCGAGATCCAAGCCACAGGATGCTGTCATGATCAGGATTTCGGCAAGTTTATGCAAGCCACCAATCCGCATATTGCGGCTGCTGATCGCATTATTGCAGTATGCCTTGATGATCCCGGTCAGATAATCCACAACAGCCAGTCCTGTGATGATAAAAATCATGATAATATATTGCATGGTTCTGACTCTCCATAATTTAATAATTCAGATATTCAATTTTGGCATAGGTGAAATTAGAATTGTCGCCTTTGGACGTACCGTCAATGTAGAGATAATAATTCCCGGCGGTTACTGATCCGAATGCAAAAATATCGTCTGTCTGCGCCACAGATCCGGCAAGCGTATAGTCCGCACTCTGTGCATATTCTCCGGCAAGTGCTTTTTCGATAGCCTGCTCCGGCGTTTCAGCCTGGATCAGATGAAAATGCAGAAGCTGATTTGTCCAATCAGAAAAGTTTGCATAGATGGAAAATAATAATCTGCCTGTAAACAATTCCAGCTTATGAGCAAATAAAATTCCAGTGTCAACATTCGTTTCCGACCAGTTAGCCATGTTGATGCCACAATCCGGATTTGATTTGCCGACAAAATTGTTATTCGATGCAACACCGCCCCATTTGTCAACAATTTCGGAAAGTATCTGAAAATTTTCTGTGGAAGATTCGTAGATATAGATAGAATCCCCATAATTTTCTAGTGTTTCTTCCGAATTTGAGAAATCTAGTGTATTCAGCAGAATTTCTTTGCTGACCGGTGAAGAAGTCCCATCCTGTGGTATTTCCAGTATTTTTGCGGCAAGCGTATTTAGATTCTCATCTGCTGTAGCCGGAACGCCCATCGTTGTCAGATTCTGAGCAATCACTGTAGCAGTATCAGCTAATTGCTCTGCTGTCTGATTCCATTTTGCAATCATATCTGCCGTCAGAGTTTCCAGAATTTTAGCATTTCCATGCGTGTGTGTTTTCGCAGCCGACAAATTCCATGTATCAATGTCATTGATACTCAATGAGTTGAGTGCTGTAAAATTAACATGCGTGTGTGCCGTCTGGTTCAGATTTGCAGTCAGAGAATCCACATAATTGATCGTAGCGTAATCCGTCAAATCTATGCCGTCAAGCGTTCCATCCTGTCCGTTATGCAATGTGACAGTGTGGACGCCTACTGCATCCGTGATGGTGATAATTGCACCATCGGCGGTCTGTTCCGTAGTGACAACGGGACTGAATCCGTCAACGCCATCTTTGCCGTTCTCACCAGGTTCACCCTTTTCTCCGGGGATTCCCTGAATGCCTTGCTTTCCAGGATCTCCCTTGTCGCCTTTTTCGCCTTTCTCACCCTGTAAGCCACGCTCTCCGGGTTCGCCTTTTTCTCCCTGCTGTCCTGGATCTCCCTGGATGCCCTGCAAGCCCTGTTTCCCGGGTTCTCCGGGTTCGCCCTGTAAACTTGCCAGCCAATCGCTCACAGAGCCTGTAAAGCCGTTCTGGACGGCGATTTCATAGGCTGACAAGCCGTCTTTGCCATTCGTTCCAGATGCATTACCGGGAACAGATGCAATTTTTTGGTCAATTTCAGCTAGTAACTGCTGATACAGATCAGGAGCAGGCGGAATTGCCAGCTCCGAATCCTGTGTGAATCCGGATGGACGGATATGCAGGATCACCGGAATTGTGGTCGCACGGAGAGCGTCTGTATTGTCCGGAAGATAGCCGAACACACTCATCCGGCACTTTCCGGGACAGAGTGCAGACGGCAATTTACAAGAAAGTCCGTCCGTGCCTAAGACAGCGTGATAAGTTTTGTGATCCTGGGAGAATTGTACCACTTTGTGGAGTGGATTCCAGTTTTCATCAAAAATGAATTGCAGTGTAACAAACTGGATCTGTCCGGATGCAATCGGTTCACACTCCAGGACATCTATTTTCTGATTTTTTACAAAAAATTTCAGCATATCAAATTCCCTTGTCTTTCTTGAATTTCATCCAGCCAATGGCAGTATTCTGGTATGTTCCGATGCCGACATCGGTTGCAAATTCTTGAATTAATGCCGCATCTTTCGCATCACATGTTCCGTCTCCGTTCATGTCTGCTAATTTTTCCTGTTCTTCCGACAATCCGCTGGGATTGCCCACACCCATCTGTGAAGATGCTGAAAGTACCAGTGCCACATCGGATGAACTCACTCTGCCGTCACCGTCTAAATCCGGATACCTGGCGATTTTGTTCAATTCTTCCGGATCCAGAACGGATTCCAGAATTTCATTGATAACATTCGTTTTGGATGTTTCGTCGTGCAGTTTTTGCACGCAGGATTCCAGTACATTTTCAGCAGTTTCAAGTCTCTGATCTGTTTCCTGCTTGTAATTTTCAAGGGATTGCGTGCAGGATTCCAGCGTATTTTCTGCATTGTCAAGTCTTTGCGTTGTTTCCTGTCTGTAGGATTCTAACGCAGTTTCTAATTGATTTACCGTATTTTTCAGTTCTGCAAGTCCTGTCCGGATTTCTGTCAGTTCTGATTCGCACTGTTCACAGCGTTGCAGTAACAGATACAGACATTCCGCAATGGATGCACGGACTTCACGCCCGTAAACTGCCGTCTGGATCTGTGCAATGTCCCCGGTGATAGATCCTGCTGCTGTTTGCAGGATCTCGGGACTTAATTCAAATTCAGCCATATTCTGTGCCTTTCTGATATAATTAATTATTATGTCCGGGACGTTAAGACAGCATCACGGGCTAATCTGCGGTTGACAATCGGTGTGAGTGTTTCGCCCATTTTCTGCCCGTCTAGTTCGACGGTCGTCCGCATTTCCGTATTCCCCATAGCCGTTGCGATTGCCTCAGCCAATGCCGTATAATCAATGAATACCGCCATATCTGCTGTATTTTGTGCTGCCGTTTTTGCATAATGTTCTGAAATATCATGTGGGATAACCTGAGAACCGTCCGGCAGGTTGACTAATTCACCTCGGTTATTTTCGTTGATGATGGCATAACCACCACTAAAATTATTCACACCATGAGCAAATTGTGGAATTTCTGGAATATTTGGAATTTCCGGAATGTCCATCAAAGCTGTATAATCAATGAAAAATGTCATATTTTTGGCATTCTGTGCCGCCGTCTTGGCATAGCGTTCTGAGATGTCATGCGGAATGACCTGAGAACCGTCCGGCAGGTTGACAATTTCGCCCTTGTTATTTTCGTTGATCA
>CAMWOX010000065.1 GCA_947175975.1 uncultured Ruminococcus sp. | reverse complement strand
ACTGTCTTTCACGCTTGGGAAATTACAGCAATCATCCACTCTACGGCGAACAGTTTCAGCTGGAAAACTGTGAAATGAAACTGCCATATACTTCGGTCGATATGGAACGTTTTCTCAGTTCTGGCATGATAGCGGGGATCGGAAAAGCACTTGCCAAAAAAATTGTGCAAATGTTCGGTGCAGAAACATTTGAGATTCTGGAACATGACCCGGAGAAACTGATGCAGATCCGGGGGATGTCACAGAGAAAATGTGATGTCATTGCTGAAGATGCCCGCCAGATTTTTGCATTGCGGAATACAATTTCCTATTTTGAAAGCTTCAATTTAAAATCTAAGTATGCCATCCGTGCCTATCGTGCATGGGGTACAGAATGCCGGGAAATGATCCAGAAAAATCCCTATCTTCTCTGTACGGATTCTGTTGGCATGGATTTTCAGAAAACAGAACTTTATGCACACGCTCTGCATATCCCCAAAACGGCAGATTGCAGGATTTCCGCCGGAATACAGCATATTCTCCGGCATAATATACTGCTCGGACATACCTGTCTGCCACTGGATAAACTCACACATGCTGCTGTCTCATTCCTGGAAATCAACGAAAAACGATTCTATGAAATTTATCAGCAAGAACTAGAAAACGGCAATCTTGTGGAATTTCTCAGAAATCAGCGGGAATTTGTATATCTACCGGAATATTATCTCGCTGAACGTTTCATCACAGACAGAATCAGTCTGCTTCAGCAACACACCAGATCCGGATCTATCACAAAGAAAAATCAAAATCTGATTGCAGAGGCACAACAACACGCAGGTGTCCAGTATGCCGAAAAACAGAAACAGGCAATTGCTGCCGCATTAGTCCATCCTATGCTGCTCATGACAGGCGGTCCGGGTACGGGCAAAACAACAACACTCAATGCCATGATCTACTGTCTCCAGAAAAAGGGCAACCGTGTATGCATCACTGCTCCCACGGGACGAGCTGCAAAACGCATTTCTGATCTGACAGGCTACGAAGCTAAAACAATCCACAGATTATTAGGTGTTCGGTTTGAATCCGGTGTGCAGAAATTCATCCATCATGAGAAAAATCCTCTCCAATGTGATGTCTTAATTATTGACGAAGTCTCCATGGTAGATGTGTTATTATTTTCCAATCTGCTTCATGCACTCAGAACAGACTGCAAATTAATTCTCGTCGGCGACAGCGATCAGCTTCCGTCTGTCGGTGCAGGTTCTTTACTGAAACATCTGCTGGAAAGCCATTGTATGCCTGTCATCGCACTAAAAGAAATCTTCCGCCAGGCACAGCAAAGCTGTATTATTACAAATGCCCACAGAATCGTAAACGGCAAAATGCCGGATCTGTCTCGGAAAGACAACGATTTTTTCTTTTTTCACAGAACGGATTTTACACAGGTCTCAAATCTGGTGCTGGATCTCGCCTGTACCAGATTGCCCCAAGCATATCACTACTCACCTGTCAAAGACATTCAGGTCATTACACCCACAAAAATAGGAGCAATCGGCACGGTAGAACTGAACAAGGCACTGCAAGCCCGTCTGAATCCGCCCGAAGCTGAAAAACCACAGGTCAGATCCAATATTTATGAATTTCGTGCCGGAGATAAAGTTATGCAGACAAAAAACAACTATGACATTACCTGGAAAAAAGACAAAGAAAACGGCACAGGCATTTTCAATGGCGATATTGGCATCATTTTGCAGATCAACCGCCGTCAGCGTGAAGTGATCATTGATTTTGACGGCAGAATCACGATCTATCCAACAACAATGCTGGAACAGCTCGAACTTGCCTATGCAATTACAGTACACAAGAGCCAGGGAAGTGAATTTGAAGCTGTCATCATTCCTTTGTTAGGCAAAATGGAAAAATTAAGCTATCGTAATTTATTCTATACTGCTGTAACCAGAGCCAAAAAATTACTGATCTTGATCGGCACACCTGCCAAAATTCAGCAGATGATCGAAAACATCAACCATCATCAGAGATATTCCTGCCTGCGGTACATGCTCCAGAAAGAGTGTCATCATGAACCTGAAAATGTCAGTTCTGAATCTGCTTTACCCGAACCGGTGTCCGGGATGTGACAGATTTCTATCCGCACAGGAAACCGTCTGTCAACCCTGTGCGGAATCAATGCTTGTAGAACAAAATGGCTACTGCCATGAATGCGGCAAAATAACTTGCTCTCGTCAGCATAAGAAACTATATTATGATAAAGCTGTCGTTGCCTGCCGTTACGACCATGCGGCTGTTCCGGCAGTACTGAAATTAAAGAAATCCCGGAATCTCAATTTTGCAGATTTTTCCGGTAAAATCCTGGCAGAACGTTTCAACAATGCAGAATACGGAAAAGCAGATATGATCATTCCAGTACCAATGCATCCTTCCAAAAAACGCATCCGTGGCTATAATCAGGCAGCTTTGATTGCGCAGAAAATGGCTACCTTACTAGACCTCCCCTGTCGGGAAGATATTCTGTATAAAAGCAAATCTGTCTCACAGCATACGCTCAATGCATGGCAGCGAGCCAAAAATGTCGAAAATTTCGGCATTCATGATATTTCCGTCAAAGATCTGCATATTATCTTATGCGATGATGTTCTTACAACTGGAAGTACCATGAACCGCTGTGCAGAATTGCTTAAATCTGCGGGAGCAGCTCGTGTCATTGCGGCATCTGCCGTGACGACTGTTCTCAGATCGGAAAAAAACAAACAAGGAGAAGTTCAGATATGAGTAATCCAGATATTGGTATTGATTTAGGAACGGCAAATATCGTCATGACAAGCGGCAAAAAAGGAGTTGTACTCTCCGAGCCATCCGTCATTGCCTATAACAAATGCACAGAACGTATTCTGGCAGTTGGAACAGAAGCATACAAAATGATTGGCAGAAATCCTGCTTACATAGAAGTTGTCCGTCCCATGGCAGAAGGCGTGATCTCGGATGATATTCTCACACAATGCATGATTCGGGAATTTCTGCTGAAAATCTGCGGTCATCAGCTTGTCAAACCCAGAATTATTATTTGTGTTCCTGCTTTTATCACAGATTTACAGAAGCGTGCTGTCGGAGATGCCGTTATGAGTGCAGGATGCCGTAAGGCATATCTCATTGATGAACCGATTGCCTCCATGCTCGGAGCAGGTGTCAATATCGGGAAAGCCCGGGGACACATGGTTGTTGACATCGGCGGCGGTACAACGGATGTTGCTATTGTTTCCATGAATGGCATTGTCACTTCTCATTCTGTCAAATGTGCAGGCAGTCAGATCGACAGGGCAATCATAAAATATATGATGAACCGCTATAAACTGATCATCGGCGAACAGACTGCGGAACATATCAAAAAAACATTCACAAATCTGTATGATCCCCGTGAGGATGTCACTATGTTCGTAAAAGGCAGAAATATTCTCAGAGGACTTCCGGATCAAATCGAAATTAATGAAATGGAACTGTTTGATGCAATGGAAGATGTAATTTTCGGCATCATGGAAGCAATCAAGAAAGTTCTGGAGGAAACACCGCCGGAACTTGTCGGCGATATTCAGGAAAACGGTATTTTACTAACCGGAGGCGGTGCGCTTCTTGGTGGTTTGCGTGAACTGATTCACAGAACACTCAACGTCAACTGTGTACTTGCAAGAGATACTATGCACTGCGCTGCGAAAGGAACAGGACTTGCTTTCCAGAAAATCAATCATCTGCTGGATGGCTTTGAAGGTGTCACAATCTATAAATATCGTTAATGCATAGAAAAATAATTCTGTTCTGCATGTATCTGATAGTAATTTCCGGATTCTGTCTGATAAAATTCAAACGGGATTCCCAATCGTTGGAAAATATTATTCCTCATACGCATGAATATCATCTAGAAATCTATACAGAACCGACTCTGCTTGATATTAATGCCGCTTCTGTGTCGAAATTTGCCGAATTACCTGGCATAAGCCGTTCTCTTGCACAACAGATTATCGCCTACCGGGACGCAAACGGTGAATTTTCAGCTCTTTCTGATCTTGTCAAAGCAGGTATGCCGGAAAAATTATACACCATGCTGAAAGACTACTTCAGCATCACAGAACAGGAAAAAACAGAAACTCCAGTATTCCCTGCCATCCCTGAAACAACAGAACCATTTTCTGAAACTGCTCCCGAAACAATTCCTGAAATGACAACTATTATTTTTTCAGAAATACCTGAACTGACAGAGCCGGAACTCTCTTTCCCACTGGAATTGAATCAGGCTTCTTTCGAAGAACTTTGCACACTCCCCGGAATTGGCAATGTAATTGCACAAAGAATCCTGGAATATAGGGATACGATCGGCGGATTCCTGAATTGCAGTCAGCTACTGGATGTTCCTGGTATCGGCGAAGTAAAATACGCTGAGATCCTGCCATATGTCTATCTGGAAATAGAATATATTATCCCAGAAGAATCTGAACCAGAACCAGAAATCCCCATGACTGATCCGGTTGAACAAGTTTCCGAAATCCCTGAAAGTTCTGAAAATCCAGAAATTCCTGTTCTGAATCTGAATACAGTCACGAAAGAAGAATTGCTTCTGCTGCCGGGATGCGATGAAGCTCTTGCAGATGAAATTATCCTGCTTCGTGAGAGAGATATTCATGAATTTTATCATATTTATGAAATTACACTTGCAGAACATGTCACAAAAGAATTATTCGCACAGTGGCAACCCTATCTTGCTGTCAGTGATGACGGCAGCACACAAGAGCCTTATATCCCACCTGCTTTGCAGGAATCATAAAAAACAGGACAGCTTTTCAGCTGTCCTGTTCTTATATTCAGATATTCTAGACTATTTCACCGAAAAATCAGTCTTATTCAGCTGTGATCGGGAAATCTTTCTGTTCCAACAGATGAACCAGAAGTTTCAGAACGTTCATAGAGTCAGAAAGGGAAATCTTGGAATCCTGATCTGTGTCAGCATTCAGTTTGCCCTGATCTGAAATCGTGTCTACACCAACATAAACTCTGTTCATGAGAACAACGTCCAGGATTTCTACCTTGCCGTTTACGTCAGCATCGCCCCAGAGAATCTTGCTCGGATCAACCTCACCTGGCTCTGTTGTATTGTTCTGATCAGGCTCAGTTGTATCATCCTCATGATTATTATCATACTGGATTGTCGGTTCGAGATCCGGATATACTTCAGCCAGTGCGCCGAGTGCCATCATGATGTCACCAGCATGCCAGAATCTGTGGAGTTCAAACTCTACAGCTGCAATGTTCTTGAACTCAGCAAGAGCTGCGCCGCCCTCTGCACTGGATGCGGAGAGGTCGCTTCTGCTTTCCCAGTCTGCACCAGCTGCAACGTCCTTGTTATAAGCCTCCTGGAGTTCTGCAACCAGATCAATTGCCTGCTGGGATGTCTTCACACCTGCGCAGTTATCCTGGCTCAGATACATGGAACGGATATCCAGGAACTTGATGCCGTTCTTGATCTCATCGCCGTTCGGCATGTTACCAGTACCATAAGACGGAGATACCCAAACGCCCTGGGAGAACATACGAGCCAGAGAACCGTTGTGGTCAGTTCTTGTCAGACCGATATTGTCACGGCCGATGTTCCATTCACGGTCAAGCAGCTGCTGTGCCAGGTACAGACCTGCTGTCGGTACGTCTGCATCGCCTACGCTGTATACCTTGCCGCCAGGAGCGGTTACACCTTCGATTGTAACAGCACTAGACGGATATGCACCGCCGACATCAAATGTCTTGCCCTTGATTGCAGATGCTTCAACACCCTTAGCCTTTGCGTAGTAGATCAGTGTGTTAGCCAGAGATGCCACGCAACCGAAGTCTGCGTTGCCATAGCCGTTGATGTCGCATGTCAGACCTGTGTTGCCTGTTGCAGAACCATTCCAGCTGTCAGGCTGACCGTTCCATGTCAGACCAGACGGAATATACCAGTCACCATCATCTGTCAAAATTGTATTATTGACGAACCATGTGCACCATTTATCCAGAATCTGCTCCAAAGCAGCTTCCAGAGTCATGCCGCCGGGCTTAACACCTGTGGTATCGCCCTTCGTCTTTACCCAGTAATAGAGCTCAGACAGACGCTGTACAGCCCATACCTGGTTACCGATCCAGTTGTTGGATACCGGGTCACCGTATACAGGATGTGCAACATACATCATACCATAGAATGTGGATGCACCAGACGGATAAGCTTCATAACGTCCCTTGTAGGAGTTTGTAGCACCGCCGGCAATCGGACCATCAGCAGACTGTAACCACAGATAGAATTCCATCTGTCTCTCGAGAGACTTTGTATAGTCTTCATTAGCACCCTGAGCCTGCATCTTGAGATTATCATCCTGAATCAAAGCAAAAGCAGCAAGCGGGTTCTGATAGAATTCATGTGCATGAGAGCAGCCGATCTGCCAGCACCAGTTCTGACCAGTGGAAGCGAGCGCACCGCCCCAGGATGTATACCAGTTCATCAGATAGTGCTTGCTGGCATCACCAGCATTACCATTGCTCCAGCTTGTGTTCTCAGCAATTGTCTGATAATATTTATCATACATGTTGTTACGGAGTTCGTCACCCATCTCAGCAGCTCTTGCAGAAACGGAAGCGTCACCTACGCCCCACTGGTTTGCATCAAATACACCCTGGATTGCACGGTCTTCAGCGTCAGGTGCGTTTGTATATGCATACTGTTCTGTTACATTCTGATCCTGGTTGAAGATACCCTTCATACCCTTCTGATTATTACCAGCCTTCTTCTCTTCTACGCAGGGATGCGGAACAGTTTCCCAGCAGGATTCCTGTTCACCACGCTGGAATGTGTTGATGAAGGTGAAGCTTGTGCCATTACCAAAACCATACCAGTTCTCAACGTCACCGAGCCAGTGCAGGAGGTACAGACCACCCTTGTCGTTCTTGCCCTTGTAAACGCTTGTAAATTTGTTATAGATCGGGTTCTCAGCTGTCTTGTCAGCCTGACCAGCCCACTCATCCGGACACTGTTCTGGTGTATCATACTCACCGCAGTACTGTGCGCTGACATTGCCTGCCGTCCAGAAATTATCCTGTACATCAGGAACCATAACTTCCATTGTTTTCCAAGCCTTAGCCAGATCAGCCGTATACTGTACATTGCCTGTCTTTACCTGGTCAGCATGATTCTTGGAAATATTATCTCTCATTGCAGCAGCCCATACCAGATAGGACATAGCCTCGGAAGTTGTTTCATGACCATAGTCAGGAGCTTCTATTACGACTTCTTCTACAGCGTGGAACGGGATACCGAAAGAATCACCGCCGCCTGTGTTCTGGGACAGGTAGCCGTTTGCCTGACCATTTGTGATAACATCATCATACAGGGACAGAAAACGCTCTGCATATGTAGAATCGCCGAATGCTTCTGCCTTTGTTCTTTTGCCGCCAACTTTTGTACCAGCGTCTGTGGTAGCAGCGGATGCAACTGTAGCAGCCATTGTGCTGGTAACCATCGCAGCGGACAGTACAGCAGCAATCACTGCTTTGCTCTTTTTAAAAAGCATTGTTATTTCCCCTCTCGTTGAAATTTCTTTTTGACTCTATATAAATTCGATCGATAGAGCCGCTGTTGCGTATGCGTATCTGAAAAAGCCAGTATCTATGCACACGGATCCCGGCTGATACAGAATTTCATGCTTTTATTATAGCGAATTTCAGGGAATTTGTCAAGGCTTTCTCAGAAATCCGGGATTAAAAAGCGGATTTTTCGTGATTTCAAACAAGAATCTGTCTCTCTTTTTGTATATTTTAACAAAGAATTTAGAAAAAATTTCATAATTTCAAGTCAGATTTTCAGACACTATGCTTAAAATTTTCACCTGATTTACACAAGAATAC
>CAMWOX010000064.1 GCA_947175975.1 uncultured Ruminococcus sp. | reverse complement strand
GAGTGACGGGACTTGAACCCACGGCCTCTACCACCCCAAGGTAGCGCGCTACCAACTGCGCCACACCCAGACATTTTAAGGGGGTATTGATGACAACCCATCTTTTGTATTATAACATATTCCCAGAGTTTTGTCAAGTATTTTCCTAAAATTTTTCCGAATTTATTAAAATTATCTATTTTTTTCAAAAATTTCTATCAAAATTCAGCAAAATTTCTGATTGAAGATTCTGGTCATTTTTTTGAAAAAAACGCTTGACAAATCCTGAAAAAAAAAGTATAATATATTTTGTATGGTGTCGCAGAGTAACCAACTGCGGATGCCCATATTTGCCGTTCCGGTATCCCCGTGCCGTTTGCAGTTTTTGCCGGCAGATATGCTTGATTCTAATAAAAATTTGAAATCGGAGGAGTATTTTATGTCTACTACAATGCCGAAAGCCGGCGAAATCAGCCGTAACTGGTATATTTTAGATGCTGCGGACAAGCCGCTCGGTCGTGTTGCCGCACAGGCTGCTGTTCTGCTCAGAGGCAAACACAAGCCAACTTATGCACCGCATGTTGATTGTGGTGATCATGTGATTATCATTAACTGCGACAAAGCTATCCTGACTGGTAAAAAACTTGAACAGAAAAAGTTCTACTGGCACACAGGCTGGATCGGCGGTCTGAAAGAACTGTCCTACAAGAAATTAATGGCAGAACAGCCAGAGCGTGCAATGACAATCGCTGTGACTGGTATGCTGCCACACAATACACAGGGTGCAAACCAGCTCAAGCGTCTGCGTACTGTCAAGGGTACAGAGCATAAACACGCTGCACAGAAGCCTGAAGTTTACGAATTCTGATTAAAGGAGGATTTATTATAATGTACGAACCTAAAGTTGCTTATCACTACGGCACAGGCAGAAGAAAGCATTCTGTGTCCAGAGTCAGATTAATTCCCGGCAATGGCAATATCACCATCAACGGCAGAACGATTGATGATTATTTCGGTCTTGAAACACTGAAACTGATCGTTCGTCAGCCTCTCGCACTCACAGAAACAACAGAGAAGTTTGATGTTATCTGCACAGTAACAGGCGGCGGCGTAACGGGACAGGCTGGTGCAATTCGTCATGGTATCTCCCGTGCATTGCTCCAGTACGATGCAGAACTCCGTTCGGCTCTCAAGAGTGCAGGTTTCCTGACACGTGACCCCAGAATGAAGGAAAGAAAAAAATACGGTCTCAAGGCTGCTCGTCGTGCACCGCAGTTCTCCAAGAGATAATTTCGTTTTTTACAGATCAAAAGGCATTCGCTCCCGTGGCGAGTGCCTTTACTGTAAGTAAACTTTTCAAGGAGATGATTTGTCATTAAAAATAAGAATAAAAAAATTCCAGAATATAGTGTTCTTATTGAAAAAACATTTGAAGCATTAAAAGCTCTTGGTGGATCAGGTAAAAATGATGAAATCAATAAAAAAGTTGCTGAATTACTAAATTTGAGTGATGAAATATGCTCTATATCACATCAAAGCAATCCTAATTTTTCTGAAGTAGACTATCGACTTGCATGGGCAAGAACATTGTTAAAAAATTATGGTGCAATAGAAAATAGCGCAAGAGCGGTCTGGTGTATTACAACATCCTTTTCAGATGCTATATCTGTTAATGGAAATTATATAGAACGAAACTATAAAAAAAGACACAAACCTGAAAAAACAATTGGCAATACGGAAGAACTACAAATGGAAGAACCTGATACAGAAATTCCAGAAGAAATAAAACCTTGGCGAAAAAAACTTTATCATATTCTAATAAATATGAATCCATATGCTTTTGAAAGATTAACACAGCGATTGTTAAGAGAATGTGGTTTTGATGATGTTCATGTGACAAAAAAATCCGGGGACGGTGGAATTGATGGCACAGGAAAACTAAAAATAGGTATATTAAGTTTTCAGGTCGCATTCCAGTGTAAGAGATACCGTGGTGTTGTTGGATCTCCAGAGATCCGTGATTTTAGAGGATCACTAACAACGAATATTGAAAAAGGTATTTTTATTACAACAGGTTCTTTTTCTAAACAAGCAGTGGAAGAAGCCTCTACTCCCGGTAAACAACGGATTGAGTTGATAGATGGCGAAGATTTTATTTCAAAACTAGCTGAATTTAAAATTGGACTAAAGGAAAGAAAAGATTATGAAGTAGACGAAAATTTTTTTAATACAATATAACATAAAACCGCTGAAAGAGAAATTTTCTCTAGCAGCGGTTTTTTCAGATTTAATTTTCGGAAGTATCATGCGGACTGTTCAAACTGACTGTTATACAGATCGGCATAAAATCCGCCTTTGGATAATAATTCAATATGATTGCCGCTCTCGATAATATCACCGTCTTTCATGACCAGAATCAGATCAGCGTCCTTGATCGTGGAAAGTCTATGTGCAATCACAAAAGAAGTTCTGTTTTCCATCAGTGCATCCATTGCCTTCTGGATTTGTAATTCCGTCCGGGTATCCACGGAACTGGTAGCTTCATCCAGAATCAGCATGGGCTTATCCGCAATCATTGCCCTTGCGATTGTCAGCTGCTGTTTTTGTCCCTGTGATAAGTTCACCTGGTCATTCAGAACAGCATCATATCCATCCGGCAATGTCCGGATAAAATGATCCAATCCGACAGCTTTGCAGGCTTTTTTCATTTTTTCATCATCGGCATTTGGAGTACAATAGATCAGATTTTCTCGGATTGTTCCCTCAAACAGCCAAGTGTCCTGCAATACCATGCAGAACTGATCATGAACCATTTTTCGGGTCATATGACTAATAGGGATACCATCAATCCGGATCTCACCACCCTGGATCTCATGGAAACGCATTAATAAATTCACCATTGTGGTTTTACCTGCACCAGTAGGTCCGACAATTGCAATTTTCTGACCAGGATTTGCTTTCGCTGAAAAATCATGAATAATTGTCTTTCCGGTATTCTCATAGCCGAACTGCACATGATCAAATTCCACTTCTCCCTTTGCAGTTAATAATTCAGATGTTTTTTGAGATTCATTTTCCATTTCTTCCGCTTCCAGAAATTCAAATACACGTTCGCCTGCGGCTGCGGCAGACTGGAGTGCCTGTGCCGCCTGTGCCATCTGGGAAAGCGGCTGTGTAAAATACCGGATATACATCATGAACGCCACGATTACGCCGAAGCCCATTCTATTCTGCATAACAAGCACTGCACCGACAACGCAGACTGCAACATAACCGAAATTTCCCATAAAACTCATTAAGGGCATCATCATGCCGGACAAGCATTGTGCTTTAAATCCACTGTTTCTGAGATTATCATTCATTACATCAAACTGACGCTCCGCCTCAGAATCACCGTTATAAGCTTTCACAACTGTATGACCCGTATAGATTTCTTCAATATGCCCATTCAGAGAACCTAAATATTCCTGCTGCTGTTTAAAATATTTCTGGCTTCTGCCCATGATCGCAAACATGAACACAAAGCCGATTACAGTCGCCAGAATCGCTGTTAGTGTCAAAGTAATATTTGTCCGAAACATCATGATAAGGCTGCCAAGAAACAACACAACCGCAGAAACAAGCGTACCAACACTCTGATTCAAAGACTGTCCAATCGTATCCACATCATTTGTGACTCTGGACAGAATATCACCTGTTGTTGTCTGATTATAATACCACATCGGAAGAACATTAATCTTTCTTGAAATATCACTTCTCAGATTCTTAGAAACTTTCTGTGTAACAGTTGCCATGATCCATTGCTGTACAACAGAGAGAATATAGCTTGCCGCATAGAACAGAACCAGTAACAAACCGATCTGTTTCACGGCATCCATGTCAATTCCTGTCATAATGCCCTTTGTGATCTCATCCGTCATTTTGGAAAGCTGATCCGGTCCGATCAATGTCAGGATCGTTCCCAGAATAGCACAGACCATAGCAACCATCACAACAGAAATATATTTTTGGCAATAAGTAATCAATTTCTTCCATGTACCAGTAAAATCCTTTGCCTGTTCGCCGCCGCCATGCATCCCAGGACCACGCATTACTGGCTTTGCCTGATATTGTTTCTCCTCCATTATGCCAATTCCTCCTTTGATAATTGAGAATAAGCAATCTGTTGATATACTTCGCAATTCTTCATAAGCTCTTCGTGTCTGCCCATACCGGCAACTTTTCCCTCATCCAATACAATAATCTGATCTGCATCCCGAATTGTGCCGATTCTTTGTGCAACAATTAATTTTGTGGCATCTTTACATGTTTCCTGTAATGCCGTCCGCAAAGCACGGTCTGTCTTATAATCCAATGCAGAAAAAGAATCATCGAAAATAAAAATTTCCGGTTTCCATGCAATTGCCCTTGCAATCGAAATCCTCTGTTTTTGTCCGCCGGACAGGTTTGATCCGCCCTGTGCCACATAACCGTCATAGCCTTTATAAACTTTTTGGATAATATCCTGCGCTTGTGCGGTCGAAATTGCCTGTTCCAGATCTGTTTGATCTGGTACAGATTTCCCGTTATCGCCATAAGCTGTATTTGATCTTATCGTGCCTGAGAACAATATTGCTTTCTGTGAAACATAGCCGATTTTATTTCGCAATACTTTCTGAGAATACTCCCTGACATTGACACCATCTACTAAAATTTCTCCTTCTGTTGCATCATAGAATCTAGGAATTAAATTAATGACTGTACTCTTGCCGCAGCCGGTTGCACCGATAAATGCGATCGTATCTCCTTTTTTCGCTGTGAATGAAATATCGTGGATCACATCCGCATCAGCGTCAGGATACCGGAATGACACATGACGAAATTCAATTTCTCCGGTTTTCTTCGGATCACCTTGTGCAGTACCATCCATGATCAATAATTTCGTATCCAGAACTTCCAGAATACGCTTTGCAGAAACAGATGCTCTCGGCAAAATCATAAAAATCATAACCAGCATCATAAATGACATGACAACCTGAATTGCATATTGAGAAAAAACCATCATATCTGCAAACAAGACAGCCTTTTCTGCCATTTCAGCTTGATCAATCAGGATCGCTCCTACCCAGTAAACAGCAAGCGTTAATCCACTCATGATCATTGAAATGCTCGGCATCATGAATGACATCGTCCGCATTGTGAATAAATGCGTACGCATTGCCTCATCATTTGCTGTTTCAAATTTCTTTTCCTGATATTCCTCTGCATTGTATGCCCGGACAACACGAATGCCCGTTAAATTCTCTCTTGTGACACGGTTCAGATTATCGGTCAGAATCTGTAATTTCCGGAATTTCGGAAATGAAACCGCAATACAAACACCAACGATACATAGTAATACCACAACTGCAATTCCGGTAACGGTCATCCACTGCCACTGTTTGCCAGCAATTTTACAGATCGCCCAGACTGCCATAATTGGAGCTTTAATCATCACCTGTAAACCCAGAACAATTACCATCTGTACTTGTGTTACATCATTCGTAGATCGAGTAATTAAACTTGCTGTGGAAAATTTCCCAATTTCCGCCATGGAAAATGCCTGTACCTGTCGGAATAATCTACTTCTAACTGTTGCACTGAATTCCGAGGCGATCTTTGCCGCACAGACAGCTGTTGCAAAAGAACATGCCAGACTTCCCAGGGCGCAGAGCATCATCTTTCCGCCTGCCGTCAGGATTTCTGCCATTTCGCTTCCATCCGTCTGCACCAGAAGCGTAATCTCTGACATATAGTCCGGCATAGTTAAATCCAGCCACACCTGCAATACAACAAATAATAACGCAAATGCGGCAATACTCCATTCCTTTTTTCGTAAGTATCTGAATAATTTAATCATTCTCAATCTCCTTTCTTTCTGCTAACTATGAATTCTGGTATCATCATACTATTCACAATCCGACTCTAGAATGCCACGGATTTCCTGCATGACAGTAAATGCTGTTTCCAGACGTTCCGCTCCAATCTGGTCAATCATTCTTTCCACATTCTTTTGCATACGCTGGTGCATTTTCCGGATGATTTTCTCACCATCTTCTGTGAGACAAACCATTGTAATCCGGGCATCCCGGTCATGGGACTTCCGGATGATAAGCCCTTTTGCCTCCATTTTCCGGAGCAGAACGGCAACTCTCGCCGTGCTGACGTGAATTCCATCACTGATTTCTCCGGCTGTCACGGACTGTCCGGATTCATCCAGAAATCGCATCACTGCACCGATTCCGGCTTTTGTTGCATCAATCTTACTAAATTCCCGGACAGGGTGCATTTGATCCATTATGTGCATGAATTTCTGGATTTCTGCTTCTTCTGCCATCTTCTCAACTCCTCTCTGATTTTGGATCTTTAAAAATCTAACACCGTTAGCAATATTACTAACTAGGTTAGATTATAAATACATTCTATGTATATCTCACGTTCATTCTGTGATTATTCTGTGAAATTCGGAAAATCTCAGAAATAAAAAAATTTGTGCATCTGAACTGCACAAAGTCCTGAAATCTATTAAAATTTAATAAAAATCCGGATTAAAAATTTTCTGTCCCTTTAATGGTGCAAACTGACCCAGTGTGTAACCCTTTTGTTCAATCCAATTCACAGCATCTCGGATTGCCGTAAAACGCCGGGAATCTTCTTCTATAAGTCCCTCATCAAAATAATTCACAGGTTCAAGATCCCGTTTTTCAAAATATACTTTATAATACCCCTCATGTTTCTGAATGGCAATCTCAGAACTGAGATATCCATCAAGAACACTATACCCAATTTGTTTCCCTTTTTCGATCCAGAAAAGTTGTCTTTCAAAATCAGCCATTTATATCCTCCTATTTAAGATTCTTTACTACTTTTCATTCTTGAAATGAATATTACTATTATACAGATAAAAAACCATAGTAACAAAAAAAGCCCTGTTTCTGCTATGTGTCTTTTAACTATTTTTTCAAAGGAAATATATTTTTCCGTTGTACCATCCATATTATACCGAATAATCGTATCATTGGATTCACTATATGGAAATAGCTTTACCATTTCATATTCCTCATTATTTACCTGAATTCTATTTTTTGAATGGTATGCTTCCCAAATTTTATCATTCGATCCGTTATTTTTAATCTTAAAAACTTCCGCAATCTTAGCATGATGCACAGCATCTGTTACGCATACAGCTAGTCTGCCCCGAAGAATGTAAATCCATAAATCTTCATCAGACCACGCTATATAATAAATTCCGCCAGAAGTTCCTATTTTAAAAGCATTCAGGAATATTCCATCTTCATCATACAACGCAATACAGGAATCAGAATCCGCAACCGCTGTTATACCCTGCTGCGAGACATCAAAAGAAACAAATTCCCATGACTGTACTTCGTCATCCATTTCAACAAACTCTATTGTATCTGTTGAAATGAAATATCCTGTTTCATACTCAAAATCCATACCATACACCTGAAATATAAAAAACTCAGCAGTACTACTACTGCTGAGATTCTTTGTTACGCTCCCTGTTGGACTCGAACCAACGACCGTTCGGTTAACAGCCGAATGCTCTACCGACTGAGCTAAGGAAGCATTTTAATTCATTCTGTACCGGCATCTTTCTAATTTCCCGGGTCGTCGCCAACCAAGTATTCTCGACGTAAGAGAGCTTAACTGCTGTGTTCGGAATGGAAACAGGTGGAACCTCTCTGCTATCAACACCGATTAAAATGAATTTTATAAAATGACCCGTACCAGACTCGAACTGGTGATGCCGCCGTGAGAGGGCGGAGTCTTAACCGCTTGACCAACGGGCCATCGAGTGCACCATCGGGGACTCGAACCCAGGACCCACTGATTAAGAGTCAGTTGCTCTACCGACTGAGCTAATGGTGCATTTTACATACTCCAGACTACTTTTCTATTATAACACAAAATTTACAATTTGTCAAGTACTTTTTTAAAATTTTTTTGAAAATTTTCTAACTTCTCTGAAACAGACTGCAAAGAAACAACACAAAATCCAGAGAACACATCACCTGAAACACATCAGGAAAAGTGTTCGACCGATTAGTATTCGTATGCTGAACAT
>CAMWOX010000063.1 GCA_947175975.1 uncultured Ruminococcus sp. | reverse complement strand
GGTCCATTTGTACTCGGGATCTCTTCCAGTGCAAAACTTGCTGTTGCATGTCTGATGATTTTCTGTCTCCAGAATAACGTCTATCTTTCTTCTGGTCTAATGGTCGGTGCAGCATTTTTAGGATCTTTGCTTTCCATGGGATTTGTGCTTGCTGTTTCCGGAAAAGTCCGGAACATGGCAATGCTCGTGATCAGCGGTATCATGATCGGCTATATCTGCTCTGCCCTGACGGATCTGTTAATTAACTTTGCGAACGATGAAAATATTGTCAATCTGCATAACTGGTCAATGGGAACATTCTCCGGGACAGACTGGCAGGATATTCATGTGATTGCAGGGATTCTTCTGTGTTTGCTGATTCCGGTGATTTTTCTCGCCAAACCGATGTATGCCTATCAGTTCGGGGAAGAATACGCACAAAATATGGGCGTGAATATTAAATTATTCCGGCTTGCATTGATCCTAATTTCCAGTTTGTTATCTGCCTGTGTCACAGCATTTGCAGGACCTGTTTCGTTTGTTGGAATTGCTGTGCCGCATCTTGTCAAGAAATTATTCGGCACGGCACAACCGGGCATCATCCTGCCAGGGGCGTTCCTGGGCGGTGCTGTTTTCTGCCTGTTTTGTGATTTATTAGCCAGGAATCTATTTGCACCGACGGAGCTGAGCATCAGCACAGTGACAGCATTATTCGGCGCACCTGTCGTCATCTGGATCATGTTGCACAGAGAGAAAGGCAAAAATCTATGAATCAAAATCAGATCAAATTACAGGCACAGCATGTGAATTTTGGCTATGGGAAAAAAATCATCCTGAAAAATCTCTCTTTTGAACTACATGCCGGAGAAATTCTGACACTAATTGGTGCAAACGGCGCAGGAAAATCCACCATCCTGAAAACAATCGCCAAACAGCTCCGAACTATTTCCGGTGTGATGTATTTGAACCAAATAAATTTGCAGAAAATCCCGGAAAAAGCACTTGCCCGGGAATTATCTGTTTTTCTGACACAGCGAATTGATCCGGAATTGATGACCTGCGAAGACGTCGTTGCCTCCGGACGTTATCCGTATACAGGCAGACTGGGGATTTTATCTGCACAGGATCGGGAAAAAATACAAGAGGCACTGGAATTAGTCCATGCGCTCGAATTTCGGCAGGCGGCATTTGACAAAATCAGTGACGGACAAAGACAAAGAATCATGCTCGCACGTGCCGTCTGTCAGGAACCAGAAGTGTTATTATTGGATGAACCGACTTCATTTCTGGATCTGAAACATAAATTAGAATTATTAGCTCTGATCCAGAAATTAACCAGGGAAAAACAGATTGCTGTGATGCTGTCTCTGCATGAACTGGATCTTGCCCAGAAAGTCTCCGACCGGATTCTGTGCGTATCCGGAGATGCTTGCCGGATCGGCACACCGGAAGAAATTTTCACGGATCAGAATATCCAGGATCTGTATCAGATCCAATCCGGGAGCTATTCCGTCCTAACCGGATCACCAGAATTAGCCAGACCGGAGGGAAAACCTGAAATTTTTGTCATCGGCGGTGCAGGTTCGGGCATTCCGGTTTATCATCAATTGCAGAGAAAGCACATTCCGTTTGCGGCAGGTGTTCTGCATCTTCATGATCTGGATTATCCGTCAGCCAGTGCTTTAGCCATGCAAGTCATCACAGAACAGGATTTTGAACCAATTTCAGACTTAACAATCAACCAAGCATTGGAGATCATGCAGAATTGCAATTCTGTGATCTGTACTGTAAAACATTTCGGAAGCATGAATGCCGGCAATCAAATTTTACTGAAAAAAGCCATAGAAACAGGAAAACTCACAGAGATCTGAAAAATCTCTGTGAGTTCTTAATTTATTGATTGATCCGTTATTTCAAATCTTTTTTCTCCAGTCGTTTCATACCTGAAAGAAATGATATTAGGATAATCATACAGGAAGATACTATCATCCTGGGCAGATGTTCCGCTGACATATAGGTAATTTGCCAAGCCTGACTTGATGGAAGAAAATCATAAAGTATTTCCAAAAATGTACGGTAAATACCTTTTGGATAATGGGGATTTTCTCCATAGATATGCTTGGTTACTCCATTTTCTGTGATAACACGAAATGTTTCCGCAGGGAGTTTCAGATTCTGCCCGGTGATGATTCCAATATAGATCACAATCAGCATCACAAAGAGTGTCAGGGCAGTTCCGGCAGTTCGTTTTTGCATGACAGTTATCAACATACAGTATATAGAAATACATGCGGATATGCAAAGGATTCCACTTGTCAAATACAGTACAAGCACACCGGTAGTTCTTTCAAAATCTCCTAGTAACATCAAATCAAGCAATGTAGAGGGGATCACATACGCCAGACACATGATAATTCCTGCAATCAGGCAAGTGAAAAATTGTGAGGTATACACATTAGCCCTGCTGTGTCCTACGGATAATTTATTACGCACCGTTCCGTTGTCATACTCCTCTGCACAGAACACACAGCATAGAAAAGCCGTCATGATACATACAGGGATGATATAGCCACCGAATAATTTATCCGGACTGGATAATTGTGCATATTTCACTGTCTCAGAATACTGTTGCATAGGTGCGACAATGCCATAGATCAGCATAACAGATACACCAAACAGAAACAGAACATGTTTCCGGAGCCTTGCCAGATCAGCAGATAATAATCTATTCATATTGTCTCACCTTGTCTTCCCTTATGATCTGCATTTTCTATCAGTGAAATATAGAAGCTTTCCAGACTTCTTTCTTGTTCTTTCACAGAAATAATTTCACATGTTTCTTCAGAAAGTTCTTGCACAAGCTGTGTGATATTCAGCTTTGTGTCAATTTCAGCCGTCCGGCTGTCAATGATCCTATATGTTATATTTTTATGATCCAGAACCTTTGTCAGCGCCTGGAGATCCGTCACTGTGATCCGCATACAAGACTGGCAGGAAGCTTCCAACTCCTCCGCACGCATTTCACAGAGCATACGCCCGTTGTCAATAAATCCGTAATGTGTCGCAAGTTTAGATAATTCCTCCAGAATATGACTGGAAATCAGTACTGTAATCTTTCGTTCACGATTTAATTTTAAAATCAGATTTCGGATTTCAATAATTCCCTGTGGGTCAAGTCCGTTGATTGGCTCATCAAGTACCAGAAAATCAGGATTTCCGCAAAGTGCAACTGCAATTCCTAAACGCTGCCGCATACCAAGAGAAAAATTTCTGACTTTCTTTTTTCCTGTGTGTTCCAATCCCACCAGTTTCAGCAGTTCCTGCAATCCGTCAAAACCTGGTAATCCTAAAATCCTGTACTGCTGTTTCAGATTGTCTACGGCTGTCATGTCAGGATATATAGATGGTGTTTCTACAACCGCTCCCATTTTTCTGCGTGATTCAGAGATTGCTTTGTTCGTATTTCTGATGCCGTACAGCTCAAATTCTCCACTGGTGGGATGTTGCAATCCGCATATGATGCGGATCAATGTTGTCTTACCCGCACCATTTCTTCCCACAAACCCATAAATAGAACCTTTTGGCACATGCATTGTCAGACCGTCCAGAGCCTTGAACTGTTTGTAATATTTGCAGATTGCATTTGTTTTCAGAATATCATCCATGAAACATCACCCTTTGCCCTCCCTGTGGGTTTTTATTATAATTAAATTGCTGTATTGATCTCAGAATTGTCATGTTCCGGCAAATCAATGCTGACTTTGAATAAATCACCATCAATATGCAGATTCAATTCGCCGTTATGCAGATTAATAAAACTCTGTGCGATGGATAAACCCAGACCGCTCCCCTCTGTGTTCCGGGATCTGTCACCACGGATGAAGCGTTCCATCAAAGCATCTGACGAGATATTTAATTCTGTATTGGAAATATTTCTCAGGGTGATGAAAATTCTGTGATTCTCAGAATACGCATTCAGATAGACTCTCGTATGCGGCATTGCATATTTGCAGATATTCCCGAACAGATTATCCACAGCCCGCCATAATAGTCTGCCGTCTCCGAGGACTGTCAGAGAACTTTCCGTGATATTGCTGACTAATTGCAGATTCTTCTGTTCAAACCGTTCAGAATATTCGCCGATTAACTGCTCCAGCAGGACTTTCATGTCCATGATCTCTTTCTCTGTTTTGGTTGTCCCGGCGGTTGCCTTGGAGGCTTCTAGAACATCTTCTGTTAATTTCCGGAGTCTTGCAGACTGCTTTTTCAGTACACTGATATAGCCAATTGCTTTTTCATCCTGAATATTTAATTTGGATAATAAATCCGTATAATTAATAATTGAAGTTAAAGGCGTACGGATATCATGGGAAACATTGGCGATTAATTCCGTTTTAAACATTTCGCTTTTTAATCTGTCAGAAACGGCTTTGTTCATGCCATCACTGATGCTGTTCAGATTCTCTGCGTGTTTCCGGAATACGCCAAAAAGCCGCTTTGTGTTGATTTTTTCTTCGAGTTTGCCGTCTGCCAGATTCTGACCACCGGATTCCAGTAAGTGGAGCTGATACACGACCAGGATCGTCCCGGCAATGCCGACCATCCACATCAGGATTTTTAAAAACCAACCAAATTCTTCCCGTTCTGCTATGAGTGCAACGGCAAGGAAATCCAGGAAAAAAGTCCCCACGGCAACAATCCCGGCTTTCCAGACAAACGGCAGATACTCCAGTAATTTCGGCGCATGTCTGGTGCGATTCCGGAATTTCTGGAACAGATTCCGGAGCAATTCAAAAATTTTGTACAGAACATTATTTTGCAGGATTGTCTTTGTTCGGATTCTTGTCGCCGTAGACATGCAAAACCAAAGAATAATAAAGCTCAGAACCATGAGGCAGATTGCGATCATAATGATCTGTTCCCAGTTTGTGAACTCATCCACAGCAAGCATGCTCAAAATTCCGGCAAAAAACAGGCATACCGTGAATACATCATAAGGGATTTTCTCAAAAATCGTCCCGGATGGCTCTTCCTGATTGGTATGATAACCAGCAGAAGCAACAGCAAACAGGAAACCTGTAATACATAACAGGAACGCAATGACTGTAATAATCGGGATCAGATAGCGATACTGATAAGCAAGTGCTGTATACTGCTGTGCTGTCCTGTAATAGTCTTCTGCGGTCAGCTCCGCCTTGACGTAACCAACGATATAATGCGTGGAGATATCTTCCGGCTCGGAGATTTTCACATGATAGTAAGTGTCATACTCTCCGGATGCAATGTCTGCCGGATAGGATTCTATCAAAGAAAAGTCTTCCGGATAAGATGCAATATAATGACTAATAGGAAGCATTGCCGGGGGGGCTGTATGGTAATCAATGACATAATGCAGACCGTCCTGTGTGATGATATACAAATCCGGATTCTGGTCTAATAACAGCCGAAAATAATCTTCAAACAGAATACGTTGCTCATAGCCGGCATAATTGATAAATGTCACCCACAGCTTCAAAGTTGATCCATTATCATAGGATGTTTCATAGCCTAAATCCAGTGCCCTACAGATCTGCTCTTTTTCATCCATAGAATAAGAAGTAAAATCTGGATCTGCTGCCTCATCCATAGGTGCTAATACTAGTTCATTTTCTGCGTTGGCATGAATGGAAAAATCAAAAGGCGATTCCATGAGAGCCATTGTTTCTGTACTGATTGGAACATTTGTTGTTTCTGTGATTTCTTCTGTAAATTCTGTGGATTCTGTCAACTCTGTACTCTCCGGCTCTGATTCTAGTTCCGGATTCGTTGTCGGAATTGTCTCCGGACTCGTTACCGGGACTGTCTCCGGGAGGGGTTCTTGTCCCGGCAGTGTCGGTGCAGGTTCTCCCCTGGGAACAGTGATTTCCTCCATCGACCATTTGACTTGGTCATACTGATGCTGATCGCAGAATCGCTCATACTCCAGTTCTGACATAATCTGTTCTGACTCATGATAGATTGTCTCATTGTTCGTGAATGTCCTGGATGCCTGATAAGCACCTGAACCCGACTGCAACAACAGATTATCATCCATATCATAGACGCAGAAAAAGAAATTTGTTTTGTCCGGATCATAACGTCCCATAATTTCCTGATATAAGGCAGTTTTGCGCTGTTCCGAGATCGTCTCGCTGAAATAACCATTGTTTTTCAGCTCCGTGAAATCGGCATCCAGATTCCATAAATCAGAATTTAAACGGTGTTCTATGTTCTCTTTCTGAATGGTACTGAGACTCCTGGTATAGTAATCATTGGACAGAAGTCCCGTTGTACCAATCGCTCCGGCACAGAATACCGGAACACTCACAGCATAGACCAGGATGGCAACCGCCTTGCAGAAACTGTTCTTGTGAAATGGTTTTTTCATGAAAGTTCTCCCCTTTCTGATTTCTGGAATTGATCCAGTTTGTAACCTTGTCCCCAGACAGCTTTTAGAAATCTCGGTTCAGCCGGATTGATTTCTATTTTCTCCCGCAGATGCCTGATATGAACGGCAATTGTTCCCTCTGCACCATAGGGAAGCTCTCCCCGGACAGCTGTATAGATTTCCTGCGGCGAAAAGACTTTATTGGGGGATTTGATTAGAAATAATAAGATCGCATATTCTGTGGGTGTCAGGCTAACAGACTCGCCGTCAACTGTCACTGTTTTTTCAGAATCATCCAGAAAGATATTGCCGCACCGGTACTGCCGTTCAGAAACAGGTACAGCAGCTCCCAATTGTGTATATCTTCTGAGTTGCGATCTGACTCTGGCTAATACTTCCATTGGATTAAATGGCTTGGTAATATAATCATCCGCACCCAGATTCAATCCTTGGATCTTATCCGTATCCTCACTCTTGGCTGTCAGCAGAATCACCGGGATATTATAACTCTCCCGGAGCTTCAGGATTGTTTCAATGCCATCCATTTCAGGCATCATAATATCCAGCAATACCAGATCGATTGGTTTTTGTTTCAAGATGGCAAGAGCTTCCCTGCCGTTGAATGCTTCATGCAAAATATAATCTGGATTCTGTGAAAGATAAATCTTTAAGGCATTGACAATATCTTTTTCATCATCACAGATCAAAATATGATAATTATCATGATCAGACATTGGAATCATTCCCCTTTTTTTCGTATTTTTGATCCTGATTCTATTATACAGGATTTCTGATTAAGAAACAAGATCTAAAATCATTAAGAATTTCTTAAGCTCCAAAAAAGAATCCGGTAAAAATACCGGATTCCCGAATTTTCTTTAATTGGTTGTGAATAAAAATCTTAAAATATACAGATCCGGGTCTTGCTGGTAATGAATCTGTCCGCCTGTATCCTGAAACAGATCCATATCCCAGATATGACTTTCATAGAACAGATCCTGCAAACAAGCCTGGTATGCCTCTTCTGTGCGGAACATCACTTCTAATCTGCCTAAAGAACTATTTTCTGTCAATCTCCGGTTGATTTCCTCAAAATCGTAGGAATCCAGATAATTCTGATTTCTGACAAAATAATTTTCTTCCAGAGAGTCGCACACCGGTATGAACACATTTTCGTCGCCAAAACTTCTGCTCCGGTTCAGCATAGCATCATCCAGCAGGAAATAATTATGATGCACCCAATCATCCGGAAACTTGCTTTCTTCTGTATTTTTCACAGGATCATCCCATGTCACATCAATCCAATAATAATTTTGATTTAATAAAACATAATTCCAGGCATGTGGTTCATTCCGGGCAACACCGGAACAAATACCGCATTCTATGCCGAGTCTGTTCAGAAGTAATTGCAATGCCTGTGCATACCCCTGACAGACTGCCTTGTGATGGATCAGACAGCCATAGGCGGAATTGGAAATATTTTTTTTGGTAGACAACGCAGAGGCAGATACAGAATCATACTCTGTTATTGCGACTAAGTAATCATGAACTTGCAGGATTTTTTCATAATCCGATGCATTTTGATCTATATTTCTGAGAATTTCTTGTACTGTCCGTTCCAGTTCATCCGCCATCTTCCGGAGCTGGTCAGGTGTATACTGATCAATAATCTGGAATGTGATTTCAGCTGACTGGCTGTTATACTGCATAGAATAGCCATTGATCCAGAAAATTTCAGGATGATCCCGTTCCAGTTGGTTCATCACCTCTGCAAGTTCATCCGGATCAACCGGGATATCCAGACAAACACTTTCCTGATACTGCGAAAGTGCATGATATAATACTTCTGACAGCTCCTGTTCCGGTTCTGAAACCGGATCTGTCATGGGTACTGTTTCTTTTGGCGGAAATGTTGCTTTCTGCGTTTTCGGTTCTGGGCATGTTG
>CAMWOX010000062.1 GCA_947175975.1 uncultured Ruminococcus sp. | reverse complement strand
TCGGAAATAAATTTTTTCCGACATGACCTGATTATTTAATTAATAATAAATAATCAAGAAAACAGGAATTACTTGACTTCCATTACAATGTCAACACCTGCGGGCAGCTCCAGTTTACGGAGTGCATCAGCCGTCTTGTCTGTCGGACGGATGACATCAATCAGACGCTTGTGTGTGCGCTGTTCAAACTGCTCACGGCTGTCTTTGTACTTATGCACAGCACGAAGAATCGTTACGATTTCTTTTTCAGTGGGCAGCGGAATCGGACCGGAAACACTTGCACCGCTTCTCTTAGCAGCTTCTACAATCTTGACTGCAGCTGCATCAACAGTAGCATGTTCATAGCCTTTGATCTTGATTCTGATTTTCTCGCTTACTGCCATTTTTTTCGCCTCCTTAAGATCAATCTATTCAGAAATGGGGGCGCAGTTGTCAGGAACGGGGACTGTGGTTTATTCCACTCAGCCGAGTGTATCGTAAGATGGCTGACAGAAAAAACCGAAATCTTGAAGGCAAGATCCCGGACAAAGCAGAGACAGCAGCAGGCAGCAAATGCCTGTTATCTCTACACATACCGTGTCATCATTCCTTGCCGTCCGGTTCACGACCGGACATACTCCACGGAAATTCCCTGACAAACCGCCAGCAACCTTCCGCTTCTGCGCATATCATCTAATTCCAGACTTTCTGGACTTTCCCTATTATAGCACAGTTTCTAAGATCTGTCAACAGCAATTCTGCAAATTTTTTGTAAATTTAATTAATATAATTAATTTTTTCCTGTTCCTGCAAATATTCCCTGATCCGGATCTGTAAAAATAATACCAGCATCATGAGCATATTTCTGAAATTATAATTTGAAATAAAAATCCAGACTAATTTCTGATATTGACGCTTCAGGATCTTCTCAGATAATTTCACCGTCTGCCAGACCGGACAATGAGGGTTTTCCAGAAACAAAAGCGGCGTTACCAACAAACTGATCCAGAACCGAATTGCAAAAACTGCTGTCCAGATACATAGGCATAGACACTGAACTACCAGAAACAGCCAGAATCCGGCATCCTCCTGCAACAGACTCTTCCGGAATGCACCCACTGTCAGAACACAGGCTAATACAAATGGGAATACGACAAAAAATTTCAGAATTTCCAGAGTCCCAAAAAAACGCATCCCTTGCCAGAAAATTTTCCGATCTCGGAATGCGTGAACAGGCTTTTTCCGGAATCCAAGCATAGAACTGAACCAGCTGCAAACACCACAGGTAACAGGTGTCAGAATACAGAAACTTAACAGCTCCCACAAGATCAAGAAAGCCGCCCAGAATGGATTACTGCCAAAGAACAGTTCCCTGGATGTCATAATATGATTTTCCCAGGAAAAAACAAATAACAGATCCGGAATCAGCTTCATACTCATCCAGACAACCGGCGCAAGTAATGCAGTTGCCCATGCTTTCCCTGGCGCTCTTTGTACAGTTTCTCTGGTAAACTGCCGAAGTTCCTGTATTTTCATGACAATCACTACCCCTTGAAAAAATAAATATTCTATGTAATATTAATCCCTGGAGTAAGGTGTCATGCCCAGAATCTCAAAAGCCTGTGATGCCTGCCACATCTGTGCCGTCAGAAGAATTTCAAATCCCTCACCTGGTTCACAGTTCAGCTCCCTTGGCGAAATCTTCGGCAGACCGAAACAGGCAAGCAGATTACTGATCACACCTGCATGTGTAATCACAGCACAGTGGCTCAGATCATGTTCCATCATGTCCATCAGAATCCGGTATAATGCCCGGTAGCTCCGAATGCACAACTCTTCTACGCTCTCTCCCTCCGGCGGTCGCAGATCCGGTGATCCGCCTTTCATCCACGTCCGGTAATCTTCCTGCCCGACTAATTCCAACGCAGACTTGCCCTCGAATTTTCCGAAATTCAGCTCTCTCAGATCTTCCGCCAGATACAAAGGCACATCCGGAAACAAAATTTCTGCCGTTTCTGTACATCTTAGCAGGGGACTGCTGTACACCCTCTGGATTCTCGGGTACTCATACAGATCCATCTTGCCGCTGAGTTCCACAGCACCCTTATCCGATAACGGAAAATCTGTACTGCCAATATAAATTCCCTCATCATTCGCTTTGGTTCGCCCATGACGATATAAACTCAGATGATAGCCTTTCATAGAAAAAAACCTCCTGTTTTTTATTAAAAATTCACAAATAGATACTTCGGATCTTGTTAGATTTCGCTTTTTGCACAAGATTTCACAGAAAAAACACAAATTTTTCCACACTTCCACGACTTTACAATTTGTATAATCTGTACTATAATAATAAATAGCAAGTATTCTTCAATATTTTTTTAAATTTTATTATTACTTACCTGAAAGGAGCTATTATTATGAACTCAGATTTCCCCCGCATTATTGCATTGCAGCGTAAAGAAAGACAGATCAGTCAGAAACAGGCAGCCGCAGATCTGGGAATCTCCCAGGCTCTGCTTTCCCATTACGAGAAAGGCATCCGTGAATGCGGTCTTGATTTCCTGGTCAAAATCGCCGATTATTACAATGTATCCTGTGATTATCTGCTCGGACGTACGCCCGAACCAGAGGGCAGAATCATCTCTGTGGAGGATATTCCCGAAGATGACGGCAACAACAGTATGCCCAGCCCAGAAGTCGTTGCATTCAACCGCAAGATCGTCAACAATTCTGTCAGTCTGCTTTATTCCCTCGCCCAGAAAGCCAACAGCATCACCCTGATCAAAGAAATCTCTTCTTACTTAATGCTGAATGTGTACAAACTTTTCCGGATTATCTATAATGCCAATCCCCACAACGATCAGAAATTATTCTCTGTCCCGAAAGTCGTTGCCAATGATGATGCCAGTGCCATTATCAGCATGAGTGAAGCCAATGTCAAAGCTGCATCCTGCGGTATCCCTATCGGCACAAATGACTATGTCCGTGATACAGAAGTGCTATATTTAACCACTTCTATTTTGTCCCAGACCTATCCGGAATATTCTTCCTCTCTGCTGAATCTGATCAAAATCAGTGAGGACAGCATTCACAAAAAGCGAAATGCATAATCATTCTAGCATATTTCAAGGAAAAAAGCAAGCAGTCCGGCAGAAAAATCCTGCTGGACTGCATTTTTTAAAATTTCTTCGGAAAAATATCTTGATTCAGCTGCTCCAGTGCCTTTGCAATCTCAGCGGATTCAATCGAATCATAGACTTTCCGGACTTCCTCTCCCTCTAACGCCCGTCTTGCGGCATCACTTGTCTGCGGATCCTGAATCATAGCTTGCATATCAATCCCCTGATCAGCGGATTTCATTGAACGGACGGACTTCTTACCACCATAACGCATCTCTTTGAGCTTCTGCTGTACATCTTCTTCTGATCCGTCTACCCGGATTCCGAGCATTTCCACGCTTCGGGCTTTGGATTCCCCAAAGAATGCATCTGCATCTACAATCACAGGTCTGGACTTCTTCTGCTCTTTTTGTTTTTTACCCCCGAATAATTTCACACCAGCGTCTGGTTTCGAAGGTTTTTCCAGTTTCTTCTCCGGCTTTTCTGTAACTGGTGTAGCAGTCACAACCTGTGCTTTAGGTGATTTCTTTGCTGTCTGATAAAGACTTCTCTCAGAAACGCTTGTGATTTCTTCTGCATTAGGTTCTATGCTGACTGTACCGGCATTCATATCTGGTGTATTTTCCTGATAATAACCTGCCTGTCTTTCAAATACATGGCTGAGCAATGTTTTTTCATCAGGCAGTTCCTGAACGAATGCTGTTTCTGCCTCTTCTTTCAGCAATTCTTCCGCACTCAGCGGCATCTCATAGAGTTCCTGCTGCGGATTCTTTTTTACCTTGGAAAAATAAGATCCCGTTCCCTGCGGATTCTGAGTCCGGTCTGATGCCTGATTGGCGGCATACATAGAGGACGCAATCGCTGTGGCACGCATTGCCGGTCTGTCCGGAACAGAATGTTCCGGCTCGGGCGACATTTCATTCGAAGACGGCAAAACAGGAACAGGAGGGACTTCTTTCTGCGGTGCAATAAATGCAGCGTTTTCCCTTGTGGGTGTTTCTGAAACCGTATCCAGAAATGATTTTCTTTTTTCCTGTACAACCGGAGCAGATTGATTCTGCACAGGCTGTACCGGAACAGGCGGTGTTTGTGCTGGAACCATGTTGTAAACCGGATTGCCGTGTGCATCTTTTCCAACAATTTTCGGGATCATCTGCACATAGAATGCATTTCCGGCTGCGTCATATACGATCTGCACATACACCCGGTTGCCATTGGCATCATACATCATCTGGATCTGATTCTGTGTGCCGGACTGAGGTGGTACATAATAGGGATTTTGCGGATAATTCTGTGCAAGCGGAGGAACAGGCTGTTGTGCCGGATAGCCACCCCTCTGCATAGCAGCATAGGCATCCGCCCGGGAATATCCCTGTACAGATTTTGTAAAAAATCCCCGTGATTGTGACCGGAACGGATAATGACACCGGACACAACAGATCGAATGATCCGGCTGCTGCAGCTGACAATTCGGACAAATCATGTGGATTCACCAACTTTCTGACATACGTCTCATTTGAAAATACTCTTAATTTTTATTATAGCATATCAGAAAAAAAATAACAAGTGATTTTTATATCATTTCTATTTTTCTAACAAATTTAAATTATTTTTCTGTAAATCTTTCACAAATCATTCCGGACTTTCTGTATTTTCGGGATTCTCCGGATTTTCTGAATCCAGGATTTCAGCAAATTCTTCGGTATCCACTGTAACAAGAAAACCATCCGTGTTGTTTCCGGAAACTGTATATTCCAGTGCAGCAGGCACAGGAAGCATTGTCGTCAAATTAATCGTATCTGCCGGATAATAAAATACTTCATAGATCTTCCCATCATAATCTGTCAGCTCCAGATGTTCCCCATCATAGGGATAGCCTTTCAAAAATTCTAAATATTCTTCCAGACAGAGATCATTCTGCATCATATAATAGGCATGTCCCTTGCCGACATAACGATAATGCCAAGGTTCATAGGTAATTCCTGTAATATTTGTTTTATTTTCCGGATAGCGAAGAACCATGCCATATTCATAGCAATGCTGATCAATCCAGTCATACACACCCGTCCCATCATATTCTCCCTCAGCAAGTGTCAGATCGACACTCCATCCGGTCTGATGTTCACTGAAACCGGGCTTAGAAACTTTCTCCGAGTAGTCAAGTCCTGTTGACTCCAAATCCTGGTCATACAGCTCCTGCTGACGTTCTTTCGACCGATAACCACTCTGCACGACAATGTTATCATCACCGGTCTCTGCACAGAATGTTTCAAACATTTGGATCAGATTCTCTGCATTGGTCTGCCGCACTTTGACTTCTCCATCCCTGACACCAAAACTCTTTGTCTTTTCCTGTGCTAACATGACTTCATACAGACTGACAAGATCTTCTTCTGAGCCTTTAAATTCCGTCTGATTATTGACCAGAATCAGACTGCCCTGATAGACATCCGTGTTATCGATTTCTGTACTTTCAAAAATAATTTTATTCTCTTCTACATACTCCGTTGTTTCCTGTATCTCCGCAATGTAATTTGTATCCTGATCGATCACAACCCTGTGTTGTGCGATCACATAACCACCATAGCTGACACCAGCGAGCAGAGCGAGCGACACAAGAATATCCAGGAATTTTTTCATAAACGCACCTCACTTAGTTTTACGAAATCTTTCTGTTTCTTATTATAACACAAAATCCAAAAAATTTAAAGTATTTTTTGTAATTTTTTCATGCACATAATTTTTTCTGATTCTGAATATAAATACTATGATACCATCATTCAGAAAGGAAAATCCCCATGAGAAAAAAAATACTTTGCCTGCTCTGTGCAGTCTCCTGTGTCCTGACGGGATGCATCCAGAATACTATGTTACAGCAGGATACAGATCCTGAAAATTATTACCTGCAAGAAATCGCACATCTGCATATTGAAGAAGCACTTCAAAATCTGACAGAATCAGAATCCGGATCTGATCCCGGATCAGCATCCCAGACAGAACATGAAACAATCCGTGCTGTCTGGATTCCTGTCATGCTCTATGAAACTTGGATGTACAACCAGTCTGAAACACAATTCCGAGAGAATGTCCAGAAAGCATTTCAGAACTGCACAGATCTGGGGCTGAATACAATTTATCTGCATGTGAGAGCCTACTGCGATGCTTATTACAATTCTGAGATTTTCCCAGCAGGTGCATACCTAAATCAAAATTATGATCCTTTGGCAATCATGCTCGAAGAAGCACATGCTGTGAATTTGTCCGTCCATGCATGGATCAATCCTCTGCGGTCGCAAACAGTACAGAAGATGGCAACTCTGGAGGATCATTATATTCTCAAACAATGGTATAACGATCCGGAAAAGAACGGCACATACCTGGTCAATTCCGAGGGCAGATATTATTTAAATCCTGCTTATCCCGAAGTCCGGCAGCTCATTGCTGATGGTATCACAGAAATTTTAGAAAATTATGACGTTGACGGGATTCATATTGATGATTATTTCTATCCGACAACAGATCCGGCATTTGACCAGAAAGCCTTTTCGGAAAGCAATGCACAGGATCTTGCAGAATGGCGCAGGACAAACTGTTCAGAACTGGTAAAATTATTATATGAGACTGTAAAAAATCATGATTCTGCGATACCATTCAGCATCAGTCCACAGGGCAATTTTACAATCAATTATGATCAACTCTATGCCGATGTAAAACTCTGGTGCAGCACAGAAGGATACTGTGACTGTATCATTCCGCAGTTATATTACGGATTCCAGAATGAAACCTGTCCATTCAAAGAAATGGTCAACCAATGGACAGAAATTGCGACTGCAACGGATCTTGTGATTGGACTGGCTGCCTACAAAATCGGCACACAGGATCAGTGGGCAGGATCGGGCAAGCTCGAATTTCTGACAGACAGTGCTGTCATTGCCAAAGAACTGGAATATCTTTCAGAATTTGAAACTATCCAGGGAGCAGCCCTATACAGTTACAGCTCCCTATTTGAACCGGAACAGGCTGTTTCCGCCCTAGTCGCAGACGAAAAAAACAGAATTTCTGATATTTGGGACTAAAAAATCAGCTCCGGATGCCGGAGCTGATTTTTTCTGATTCAGGATTATTTCACGGCATCCAGTAACATTTGTACTTTGTCCGTCTTTTCCCATGCAATATTGAGATTTTCCCGTCCGAAATGTCCATATGCCGCCACTTTGCGATACTGCGGACGTTTCAAATCCAGCATCCGGATCATGCCGTCCGGTGTCAGATCAAAAATTTCCGGGATAATCTGCTCCAGTGGGGATTCTGCAACTTTTGCCGTTCCGAATGTATCCACTCTAACGGAAACAGGCTTTGCGACACCAATCGCATAGGCAAGCTGAATCTCGCATTTTTCAGCCAATCCTGCCGCTACAATATTCTTTGCAATATATCTTGCCGCATAAGCTGCACTTCTGTCGACCTTTGTCGGGTCTTTTCCGGAGAATGCACCGCCGCCGTGTCGTGCATAACCACCATAAGTATCGACAATAATCTTTCGTCCGGTCAGTCCGCTGTCACCCTGTGGACCGCCAACGACAAATCTTCCTGTCGGATTGATCAGGATTTTTGTATGCTCATCCATCAGATCTTCCGGGATCACAGCATCAATCACCAATTCTTTCAGATCTTCCCGAATCTGTGAAATGGAAATATCCCCGGCATGTTGAGTAGAAATAACAACTGTATCTACACGGACAGGCTTGCCAGTTTCATCATATTCGATACTGACCTGTGTCTTACCATCGGGTCTAAGATACCGGAGTGTACCGTTTTTACGGATTTCCGTCAATTTCATTGCCAGTTTGTGTGCCAGTGCAATCGGCATGGGCATCAGTTCCGGCGTTTCATTGCAGGCATAGCCGAACATTAATCCCTGATCGCCTGCACCTGTTTCCTGCGTATCACAGGAATGATTCACACCCATGGCAATATCCGGGGATTGTTCATCCATCGCTGTCAACACATTGCAAGTATGTCCATCAAATCCGAATTTTGCCCTGTCATAGCCAATATCAATGACAACCTGTCTTGCAATCTTGGCAATATCAATATTTGCTTTTGTAGAAATTTCTCCCATGCACATGATCATTCCTGTTGTGACAACTGTTTCACAGGCAACACGTCCATCAGGATCTTGTGCCAGAATGGCATCCAGAACGGCATCGGAAATCTGATCACAGATCTTATCTGGATGTCCCTCTGTGACGGACTCCGAAGTAAATACACGTTTCATAAAATGACCTCCTATTTTGACAAAAAATCTTATAATATACTATCAAAAAATTTAAATTAAATCAGCGTTCAGATAGTCCGAACGCTGAGCTGCAATTTTTTACTCACTCTTGACAAAATTATAAAAATTATATTACTAGTAT
>CAMWOX010000061.1 GCA_947175975.1 uncultured Ruminococcus sp. | reverse complement strand
ATATTTTCATGAAATTTTAGGTAATCCACCCCGAAAAACCCGAGGTGGATTTTTTTAAATGTTTATTTTTTTCTTCCATATTCTTTCAGATTTTCCATATAAACGACTGTGAAAAACTCAGAAACATTCTGTGTAACAGAAATGCCATCTTCTTCTCTAACTTTGATGCCAAGATGTTCAATAAGAGTTTTCTCCCAGAGTTCCATACGGATATCCATCTCTTTCACATGATCGAAGTATTCTTCCTTTGTTTCGTAACAGTCCCGGCTGTTCTTGCAGGTTGATCCGATATACGCATTCAAAGCCACCGGATTCAGTCGGATATTGATGATGTGAATCATCACGCTATAGCCACGTTTTTCCTGTGTGTCCTCAATTTGTATTTGGTTCAGGACTTCCAGCCCAAAGTCGCTCAGATTCCAGATTTTTGCATAATCTCTCATAGTAATGATTCTCCTTTTTTGCTGATCTTCCACAGCCTGTGGAAATGTTGTTGAAAACTACCACAATGCCTTGCAGATATCGCCCATAATTGCTAGGCAACTATCAGCCGTAATGCAAATGTTCATCTGGCTATCATCTGTGAATGTAATGACGGCAAATTCTTCGTAGCCATCCTGAACATATTCAGCCTTGACTACCTCTGTTCTGGTTGCACACTCGTACAATGCCTGTCCGATCATCTGGACGAATTTTGCTTTATCCTGCATGTTATTCATCTCCTTTCTCATTGTCAATTGGTATACCGACGGCGAGCCTGATAGCCGTCTCGATCATCTCCACGGCATCAGATGCCGGCACGTTCATCAGCAACATGTTTCTGATGAAATGCGCAGCGTGTGCGGCTAACATGGTAAGCAGCTCCTCTGTATCAGCGTGTGGATTATTAATATACACACTGGCACTATCGCTTTCCGAATCTTCATAGACAATCACAATCTTTGTTTTTTCCATATGTTCACCACCTTTCAGCTCCGGTTCTCGCCGGAGCTGTCGTTTTGTCTGATTTACTGATTGCTTTCTTTTACCTCTGTATTGGATGCCAATTCTATTCCGGTTGCCATCCAAATCAGCTTTTTGGCTTCTTTTTCTGAAATTTCGCTAAGCGTTTGAAGAAAACAAACTAAATCAGAAGGAGTAACATTAAATTCTCTACAAACCTGTGTAATAGCCAATGCTTTCTCATTTTCCATTTTATTCACCACCTTTTGTATCATTTTTTCCTTTTAACAATTTTATCATATCACAATTTGTAATCAAAGTCAATAGAAAAAGCTACTCTTTGTAGCTTTATACAAAAAGTTATCATTATTTTAGTGCAAAATAAACAATATTTTGAAAATATTCATATTTTTTCAAGCTACGTATTGACAATAGCTACAAAGAGTAGTATAATGTTAATGAAAGGAGGGATTACGATGCCAAAAGTAAGTAAACCCAAAGATACAGCTATTCAAGAACAACTTGCTGAAAAACTACAGTTTCTCCGGAAGCAAAAAGATGTCAGTCAGCTAGAAGTAGCCAACTATATTGGTTTAACGGTCGGGGCGTATCAAAATTATGAAAACGGTAGGCGTGAAGCAAACTATCAGACTTTAACAAAACTTTCAAAGTTTTTTGGTGTCACTACCGACTATCTTCTTGGACTTGAAGACAGAAACGATCCGATTGAAACAATTGCAAACGCATTTAAATTAAGCAACGCCTCTAAAGCACTTCTTGCTGCTTACTTATACATGAACGAAAATGATAGGACAAGCTTGTTTGAAGCTGTACATAAACTTACAAACACTGCTAACAAAAGCCAATAAAAAAATTCGCCCGGTGCTGGAACACCGAACGAATTTCAGAGAAATATGTAAATTAAAACTTGTCCGGTTTTATTATAACATATTCTCTCCGATATTTCAAGAGGAAAAGGAGATTTTTAATGAGCGAAAAACACAAAAAAAACAACCGCCGGAAGATCGGCGAACGCACCCACATCTATAGAAATGCGGATGGAAGCATTTTTGGAAAGAAAGTCATCAACAAATTCTCAGACGGAAGCAAAAATGCTATTTGGTTTCTGTTTAATCCAGAGATAAACGGCTTCAATCAAAAATCCGGATTATCTGAAAAAAAAGCACCACTCTATAACGCAGATACATTGTACTGCAATCAGGACAATGCGGAATGCCCCATCATTATTGTGGAGGGTGAAAAGGACGTCGAAACCCTCGCAACTATGGAAATCCTTGCAACATCACTTCCCAATGGCGGCCAATCCCGGCAGTGGCATGATTTATACAATGACGGATTGCAGAATCATGATATCATTATCCTAACCGACAACGATAAGACCGGGGAAACCTATGGGGAGAACGTCGCAAAGAACGTCAGCAGAATTGCCCGATCCGTGAAGATCATTCCAACAAAAACAATCTGGAACGACTGCCCGGAAAAGGGAGACATCAGCGATATTGTACAAGCTATCGGGCAGGACAGGACATTAGAGCTTCTGCTTGACGCAATTAGGCAAGCAGAATGTTATGTTGATGTAAATAGCTTTGAAGAACTGATTCAGGACAATTCAGAAGCATTTCCACAACAACCAATTGAATATCAGTTTGTTGCACTTTCCAATGTGCAAGCAAAACCAATTTCCTTTGTATGGTATCCCTATATTCCAATTGGTGAAATTACCATTATGTTTGCCGCTGGCGGAACTGGAAAAAGTTTTTTAACCTGTGGAATTGCTGCTGATATTTCAGCAGGTCGCACTTTACCAGTTTCAAATTGTGAGCCGACTAACATTGAGCCTGAAAATGTGCTGTTTATTTCAGCCGAAGACAGTGCAAGTGTGTTAAAGCAAAGGATTTTTACAGCAGGCGGTGATATCAGCAGATGTTATTGTGTCGCACCACCTGATACACCAGAAGAACTTGAAAAATACCGTCCATTTGAATTGCCTGCTGATGCACATGACACTGTGCATATTGAAGCATTTGAACAACTCATCAGGGATACAAAAGCAAAACTCGTGATTATTGACCCATGGGCGGCATATATCGGGAAAGATACTGATATGAACCGAGCCAACAGTATCAGAGCTATCACTGCTGTTCTAGTTGTTATTGCCAAGAAAATGGGCTGTGCTATGCTGGTTATTGCTCATGTAAATAAAAAAGCACAGGCTGATAATGCCAATGATGCTGTTTCGGGTTCTGCTGATCTTATTAACAGTTCACGTTCTGCACTTGCAGTCCGCACATTCGGAAATTCAGACGGTCGTGTCATGGTGCATACAAAATGTAACTATGAAGCATTAGGAAAATCCGTCTGTTATCAGATTACTAACCAGGGACGAGGCAGAACAGGCAAATTTGAATGGGATGGTTTCTGTGAAATCACAAAAGAAGACCTCGAAAATTCTGCCCGTACTGGAAAGAAACTGAAAGATATTGCAGATGATAAGCACGATGAAGAATTGAACAAGCAAGTTGCTATGGATGTCATTACTGATCTGTCAGTTTACGGAGCAAAAATAAATGTCACATTCTCAAGATTCAGAACAGAACTAAAAAACGCCTGTGGGATTGATTTTCTTCCAAGTAAGCCGACAAGATTCATGAACTCATTGATTTCAGATTTACGAACCAGAGGAATCACCCTTGAAAAAATCGGACGTAATACACGAGATGATATGCCTGACGGAACAAAGTCCAATATGCCTTGTGCAGGTTTTGTTATTTGCCGTATGACAGATGGTCATTTGATGGCAGATGCAATGCCCAGATAATTTATTTAAAGCCGCCCAAACATTTAGCGGCTTTTTATTTTTAATATTATGATCCTGTAGTGGCATATATAATATTTGTTATTTTTTAACACTATATAATATACAAATATTTTTTTAATCAAGCGTTTGTAGTGGTTGACAGTGTAACCACTACAACCACTACAACCACTACAAAATACAAAATGTATAGAAATATCGCCAAAAAGTCTGTAGTGGTTCTTGTAGTGGTTAAAAAATTTGAACCACTACAAGAACTCAAGTACTACAAAAATTTTACTTATTGTAATTTCAACTAATTATTGATTTTTATTATCTTGTAGTGGTTGTGAAAATAAAGTACTACAGAATAAATCTCTATATTTAGCTAATAATTTAGCTTTGTAGTGGTTGTAGTGGTTGTAGTGGTTACACCGACTACACTTACATTTATTTTAATTTGTAGTGGTTTTGATTTTAACTCACAGATAAAAATTATTATTTTCTAAAGTCAGTTTGTTGTTGTCAAAGTGGCGTACCCCACGAAATTTTTAGAGTGAGATTTCATATAACTTGAAATTTTTTATTGAAATATATTTTGAAACATGATAAGCTTAAATCAGTAAAAACATGCATAGTTTATGTTCTGATGTCCAGTATAGGCCAGAACGAAGCCGGACAACTAAAAACACTGGAGAAATTTGGTAAGCCCATGCACAGAATATTCATTGATAAGTGCAGCGGAAAGAACACAGATCGTCCAGAGCTGAAGAAAATGTTGGATTATGTGCGTGATGAAGACGTTCTGGTAGTCAGTGAATATGCCAGGCTTGCTCGGAGCAGTGCCGACATGCTCAGGCTTGTGGATGAGCTTCAGGCTAAGGGCGTGGAAATCATCAGTCTAAGAGAACAATTGGACACAACCACACCACAGGGCAGATTCATCCTGACTGTGTTCGCAGGATTGGCAGAGCTGGAGCGTGAAACGCTTCGGGAGCGACAGCGTGAGGGGATTGCCATTGCAAAGGCAGCTGGTAAATATAAGGGCAGACAGCCGATCCCGGTTGATCTGACAGCATTACAGATGGAATGCAAACTTTGGAGAGAGGGAAAACAGACAGCTAAACGAACCATGCAAAAGCTTGGCATGAAGCCAAATAGATTCTACAGGAAAGTTAAAGAATATGGTTTTTAATAATATAGAAAATTCAGAATCTTAATAGATTCTGGATTTTTTTGTTATAAATCTCAGGTATACATGTTTATGCAAAATGCAAAAAAGCTGACTTTGACATCATTATATAAGAGAAGTTCATGAATCAAAGAAAAATACTTGAAAATTTTTTAAAAAACATCAAATTATACAATATATAATTGGTTTATTTGTACAATCACACGAAATAAAAAGATTTATGTAAAAAAATGCTTAGAAACCGTACCAATAGCTTGCAATAAGTGAAAAAATGTGATATAATAGAAAATACTATGATAATTGAAAATAAAAGAAAAGCATATGATACAGATTTACAAGCAGTATCAATCAAATAGCTGTCCGTGTAAACAGTACAAACAATATCTACAAAGATGATATTGAGCAGATCAAAGACGGAGTGGATAAGATCTGGCAGCCGCTTAACTTTTTGCAAACTAAGATTTTACAGTTGAAGCATTGAGTTATATTGCTATAACAAAAATTGCTGTCAGGAAAAATTTTGATAGCGATACCGGCGTGGCTGCTCTTGCTTCCTTTGTCAAAAAGGCAAGTTAGTGAACGAGCAGAATACGCTCCAAACTCACCCACAAAACAAACAAGGCACAGAGAATGTTTCTCCGTGCCTTGTATGCTTATATATTCATTTCGTTTTATATTTTATATACCGTTTCAGGTCAAAATAACAGGCTATTGACGAAGCTGCTCCTAAAGCAACAGCAATTATAATAGGTTGTATTTCAGTGCTAACTGACAAACTTGCTGTCATTACAGCGACAAAAAACGATTTCCACAAAATATTGATAATCAGATTACGCTCTTTTTTCTCCAAAAAATCCAACTCCTAACAAGATAATGTATCTGGCTATTCTTGCCTTGTTTACCTCTTTGGTCTTTAATTATCTATCCAAATTATTCTTTTTTACCTTTATTGAATTATAGATATTAAGCACTGCCGATATCAAACACTCAACAGCAAACATAAGCATAATATCCTTTGGAACAGCTATATCCATAATACTGAACATAAGAATGAAAATACTGACAATGAGCAATAAAATATTCTTCATTTAGAACTCTTTCCTTTGCTTAGCTCTGTAGTTGTTTTTTGACTACTTTCGCTGTCTAACTCTTTAACAGAGGCATACATAAAAGCTGGAATCGTAAGTGCATCTAACGCAACTATGATAATGACCGCCACATCGGGCAGTGAAATGTCCATTAGATTTGTGACAGAAATTATCAACATTGAAATGCACAAAACACAGTGTGCAATTACATTTATTGTTATCGACTTTTTATCAACATATCTCTTTTTCATATTCATTGCCCTATCATAGAGTTTGCTATGAACTTATTCGGCATAGCAAATCTGTCGCTTTTCTTCCACCAAGTGTTCACTACAATAAGCGACAGCACTACGCTAACTACATATACACTGACGGCTATTACTACGGACAAACCAACTGACAGCCCAAATATCCCGTCTAAAATTCCCAATTTGCCAATAACTCCCGGAATGGATATAAACAAAAAATAAGGAATAACAGAGCCAAATGACAACTTCTTCTTTCCGTAGCAGGCTGCTACAGAAATTAATAGAGCACTGCCTATAGAATCCATTATAAGCACATCTGAAAGTCCTGTACTGCCCAGATTTACTGCGGCTATTGCGGCAAGAATAACGTCATATATCAGTGATACAGCCAAAACTGTTACTATTGGTGCAGCCGTGTAAAGTTCTTTTCCGCAGCAGCATGATGCATAGAACTTATTCTGCTGGAGTTTCAGATTGCCCATCATTACAATGAAGAAAAATCCTAATTTTCCCATTTGTATTGCACTAAGCATAGACATATAATCCTTGCTGCCCACGGGATCGGGATCAATGATAAAAACAGCCAGCATCATTCCCGAAAAAAGAATTGTTAAGGCTATTACAAACGGATTTGCTGCTGCTTTTAAATAAAGCTTCATTGCTCTGAAAAAATAATTTCTATCCATTTTTCTCTCCTTTAATTATTCCAACCATGTTTTCTGTAGCTTGCAAGCATGAGTTTATGTGATATGGGAATAAGCACAATTGCAAGAATTGCCGCTATGATATGCACGATCCCAAGTTTTCCTTCGCTGGCATAAACTGTAATCACTCCCACAAGGCTAAGCGCCAATAGCAATATAAAATTTAACACTGTTCTTGCAATATCATTTTTGATAACATTTACAAGATTTACAATGCCTACTCCGAGCAACAGGAATACAGCAACAGAAATGCAGGTAGCTGTGCCGTATATCATAATCGGTATCACTGCGTTTAATACGCATATAATGCCCGTATATAAGCATATACCGATTATAGTGGACAGAACTAATGCTGCCCTCATCTTTTTGTATGTATCAAATCCGCCCTTGACCGTGCGAAAGAATTTACCGCCTGGAAGCTTTTTTTCATAAGTCAGAATGGAAATCACAGCGACTGCAATACCGCCGTCCATTGCCAGAAACATACTGCTCATAAGCGTCTCGCTTACCTCTTCATGAGCTGCTGCAAAGCCATTTTCAGTTCCGATCAGTAAAGTGAAAAAAGTGATTGAGGCAATATATAATACTGCCATTATACACGAAAATTGTAAAGTCAGCTTTAAAAGACTTGAGCCGTTATATATTTTCAATGCCTGTGAAATGGTAAGCGATGTTTTATTTTTCTTCATCTTCCTCCGCCTTTCTGAGTATACCGACGCTAAGCTGCTGTAATGTCGGCGCTTCTACCGCTGTATCATATGTACGGAGCATATCGGCATTCTCTGCAAGAGCAATTCCCTCAAAGCTCGTTTTGTTCCCTGTAAATGAGAGCATAAAAGGCTGTGCCTTGTCAGCGCTTTTGCCATCGCCGTGAACGAGTATGTATTTTTGCTTCAAGTCCTCAACGAATCCCTGCTCGATCACCTGTCCGTGTGCCATAAATATCGCATAATCTGTGGCATACTCCATATCTGCTATATTATGTGTAGAGAACAACACCGATCTTTCTCCGTCACGTTCTGCAAGATACTCCCTGAACATATCGCACAGCAGATCACGAGCGAGAGGATCGAGGGAGGACGCAGGTTCGTCAAGTACCAGAATCTCTGTATCTCTTGCAAGCACAGCCGCAAGGTATGTTCTCATCTTGTTGCCGTCCGATAGCTTTATGAGCTTCTTCTGCTTCTTCTCGGCAGGGTTGCCGAGCTTGAATCGCTTGCAAAGCTCCGCAAATTTTGCTCTGTCAAAATTATCAAAACCAAGCTCCATTGAATTTGCTATTGTTTTGAGCGTCCAGTCCATTGGAAAGAAATTGACAGACGAGCAATAGCCTATCTTGTTACGGAGCACATCGTCGTCTTTATGGGTCAGGCTATCAAAATATGTGGCTTCACCGCTTGTTTTTGCCGTAACGCCACAGAGAATATCAATAAGCGTGGTCTTACCTGCACCGTTTGCACCGATAAGAGCCGTAGCGAATCCGCAGGGTATCTCGGCGTGTACCTCACCGAGCGTAAAATCCTTGTATTTTTTTGTGATACCATTTATCTTGATCGCATTTTTCATAATTGATCCTCCTTATTATTCGTCCATCTTCCACAGCATTTCAAGCGTTTGCTGTACCTCATCAAGTCCGACTCCTGCTATCCTTGCCGAGTATATCGCATCGGTTAGATTTTTTTCAAGCTGACGCATATGCTGTTCCTTGAGCATACGTTCGTCCTGTGCGTTCACATAGTAGCCCTTGCCCTTAGAAGCTGTCACCAAGCCTTCCGAGGAAAGCTCCTCATATGCTTTCATAGTCGTGATAACACTTATTTTCAAGTCCTGGGCAAGTCCTCTGATAGAAGGCAGTGGATCGCCGGCTTTTAGCTTGCCCACCAGTATCTGCTCCCTTAGCTGGGCAGCAATCTGCTTATAGATAGGTTCGCTTGAATTCTGATATATTTTCAAATCATCATCTCCCCTTTACTGTATATGTGA
>CAMWOX010000060.1 GCA_947175975.1 uncultured Ruminococcus sp. | reverse complement strand
GGCTAACAAAATCTTTAAAATTTTCTTTTTATTCAAGATTAATAGAAAAATGCATACGACTGTCAGACTTTATCATAGAAACTAAAATATCATAAATAACCTTAATCGCTTTTTCTTCATTTATGGAACTGAGCCAAAAAATCCAGTTATTATCCAAATCAAATTGATTATCTGTTGCTTCCAACTGAATATCCGGCACATGTTCTACTAAAAAATCAGCTATATCACTATTAATATTCAATTCATCTTCAACATCTAAATAAGAATTGTCCCAATCAAAAAATTGTAATTTTATCATGTATTTTATTATCTTGTGCCGAAAATTCTGTCGCCGGCATCACCCAGTCCCGGAATGATAAATTTATCATCATTCAAGCCCAGATCCATGACACCACAGTAAATATTGACATCCGGGTGTTTCCGAATCATATAAGACGCACCCTCCGGAGAACAGATAATACACATGAACTTGATATTCTTCACGCCTGCTTTTTTCAGCTCGGCAATCGCATCACAAGCTGTCGCACCGGTTGCCAGCATGGGATCTACCACAATGACATCACGTTCCGCAATGTCGTCCGGCAGTTTGGCATAATACTTCACCGGCTTATGTGTCTCCGGATCACGGAACATACCAATATGTCCGATTTTCGCCGCAGGAACAAGAGAAGTCACACCATCTACCATGCCCAGACCTGCCCGGAGAATCGGCACGATTGCAAGCTTTCTGCCGGAAACAATCTTTGTTCTTGCCATACACAAAGGTGTTTCCATCTCAATTTCTTTCAGCGGCAGATCTCTTGTTGCCTCGTAACAGATCAGCATTGCCGTCTCATTCACGAGTTCCCGAAATTCTTTTGTGCCTGTATTCTTATCACGCATAAGAGAAATCTTATGCTGAATTAATGGATGGTCAATAATATTCAATTTTGCCATAACAATACCCTCCTGTTAATTTTCTAACTTTGTAATCTTATCAACACGTCGCTGATGCCGACCGCCTTCAAATTCTGTTTCCAGAAAAATTTCAACCAGTTCCAATGCAAGTCCTGTGCCAATGACACGTTCGCCCATGCATAAAATATTTGCATCATTATGCTTTCTGGTATATCTCGTTGAGAAACAGTCATTACACACAGCTGCACGAATGCCCTTGACCTTGTTTGCCGCAATGCTCATACCGACACCAGTTCCGCATAATAAAATTCCTTTTTCGGCTTTACCAGAAACGACCGTTTCAGCAACTTGCTGTGCAACATCCGGATAATCACAAGGTTCACCGGATGATCCAAACTGGATATATTGTATCTTTCTTTCTTCTAAATACTGCATGACTGCCTGTTTCAGATTTACTGCCGCATGGTCACAACCAATTGCAATCATGATAAATTCACCAAACTTTCTTTTATTTCTTTTTGGCCACCAGATAGAACCGATGAATCCTGCCACTAATAAAGCCTTTGTTCTGTATTTCCTGCTCAACAGCAAGCAGATTTTCAAAACAATTGTCAACAGAAAAACCAACAAATTCCCATTCAATTACTTTTGCAAACCAAACAAATGCACCTGTATCATAGAATCGAATCGGGCAATATGCCTCACCCTGTTCCAGAATCTCAAAATCAGCATCCTGAAACAATTTCAGCTGACTGGCAAGACAATGCCCTTTGAATTGTCTTGGTGCATCTGGCAATACTTTTTTTACCAGTTCCCAGTCATTCCATTCCTCGACCTGTTGTGTGAGAAAAAAACCGCCAGGTTTCAGCACACGAAATATCTCATTGGCATCATATCTGCCATGGCGATTGAGAATCACATCAAACTGCTGGTCTGCAAAAGGCATTTTCCTTGCATCCGTCATCGGATGAAAATCAATGCCAAGCCTGTCAAATTTTTCTCTGCAAAGTGCAACATTTGGCGCATACCCCTCTGTTGCACTTGTTAAAGCATGTGCATGACCTAATGAGAGCAGAAATTCTCCGCCACCAGTGTCAATATCCAGAATCCTGTCTGCCGGTTTGACATATTGCAGGATCACCTGACGGAAATCCCAAGGCAAGTGATTCTCTCCGGAATCAAATCTATGTTCCAGATAACTGAAATCCCATCCCTTTATCTGTGCTTGTTGTTCTTCTGCGTACCAAGATGCTTTTAATTTTTCCTGATTCATGATAACGACTCCTTTATCAAGATAATTTTTTCTGATAAAATTGCAGTTATCCGACAGCATATGATTTACTCAATGCAATCCGCTGTCAGATTCTCCTGCATTGAGACGCTACCTCGTGGCATCACTCACCAAATCCATTCTATTAAAATTATTTTTCGCCTTTTTTCTTCTGAATCTGCACTGCCTGCAAATAATTTGCTGTCAGGTCGGCAGGTGTTCCGAATCCAACATATTCTGCACAAGTACAAATGCCTGCGGCAGATTGTAAACGAAGAACAGCCGGTACAAAGGAAACTTCCAGGGCATCCGGGATCATTTCAGCATAATTCTGCATGAATAATTCCGCACCATCCCCGGTCAATGTCATATGTCCAGCATAACTTTCCAGAATTTCCAGGATCTCTGCATGATTCGCAAGTGTACCTGCCGGAATGATCCTGTTTGAAAAATCATAGATCCCATAATAAAACAGATCTTCCCTCGCATGAATCAATGCCAGAATATTTCCGCCTCCTGCCCTGGATGCGAGTGCCGCCAGTGTAGAAACACCTGCACAAGGTGTCTGATTCACCATTGCCATACCCTGAACAGCGGCAATGCCGATTCGCAACCCTGTATACGATCCAGGACCAACCGAAACCGCAAAACCGTCCACATCCTGTACTGTCATATTGCATGCAGACAACAAATCTTTGCAGATGGGCATAATCACCTGCGAATGCGTTCTCGCTGTATAAATACTATGCTCCCCGAGCAGAATCTTCTTTTCTGTGTCAAGAATTGCAACGGATGCTGTTTTTCCGGAAGTATCAATTCCCAAAATCCGCAAAGCGTTCCCTTCTTTCTGTATCTTCCGGTATTTCCAGAATGATTTTTCTCTGCTCTTCCTGTAAGCTCTCAATCTGGATTCTGATTATCTTTTCTGGTAGAGCAGAAAGAATATTCTCTGACCACTCGATCACAAAAACGCTTTCTTCCGGCAAATAATCATAATAACCCGTTGTTTCGAGTTCTTCCGGGTCTGTAATCCGGTACATATCAAAATGACATAATTGCAGAGGCGGTCTGCCATAAACATGCACAAGAGCGAATGTCGGTGAAGTAACCAGATCCGGCAGACCCATCCCCAGGGCTATCCCCCTGGTGAATGTCGTCTTGCCTGCACCCAGATCACCAGAATAAGCAATCACATCACCTGCCTGGAGCAGTTTTCCGAACCGCTTCGCCAGGTTGATACTTTCTTCCGGCGAATCTGTAATAAATTCTTTCCTGATCATCAGAACAATCCTGAAATATTGCCATTATTATCACAATCGATCTTTAATGCCGCCGGACTCTTCGGCAATCCCGGCATGGTCATAATATCGCCTGTAAGAGCGACAATAAAGCCAGCTCCGGCAGATACTCTTATATCACTGACTGTGATGGTGAAATGCCCCGGCTTGCCGAGCAGCTGCGGATTATCCGAAAGTGAATACTGTGTCTTTGCAATGCAGACAGGCAGATTGCCATAGCCTAATTTTTCAAATCCCTGCAATGCTTTTGCCACTTTTGGCAAGAATTTCACACCATCTGCACGATAGATCTCTTTTGCAATTTTCTCAATCTTTTCTGTGATAGACAAATCCTGAGAATACAATACTTCAAATTCAGATTCCTGGGTATCTGCAATTCTGCAAACTTTCCTCGCAAGATCCATACCGCCTGCACCGCCTTTTGCAAAAACTTCACAGAGCGAAGTCTCCACACCAAGATTTTTGCAATACTCCGCAATATAATCCAATTCTTCCTGTGTATCTGTATAGAACTGATTCAGTGCTACGACAACAGGCACATGATATTTCTGCATATTCTCAATATGCGTTTTCAGATTTACAATACCTTTTTTCAAAGCTTCCAGATCCGGCTTTGTCAGTTCTGTTTTCGGCACACCGCCATTGTATTTCAATGCTCTCACAGTTGCAACCAGAACCACACAGGACGGCTTCAGTCCGGCATAGCGACATTTGATATCAAAGAATTTTTCTGCACCAAGATCTGAACCAAATCCGGCTTCTGTCACACAGTAATCTCCTAATTTCAATGCCAGTTTTGTTGCTCTCACAGAATTGCATCCATGTGCAATATTGGCAAATGGCCCTCCATGGATCAGCACAGGTGTATGCTCCAGTGTCTGGACGAGATTCGGCTTGATTGCATCTTTCAGCAATGCCGTCATTGCACCCTGTGCCTGCAAATCCTTTGCATACACCGGTTCGCCATCCAGATTATAAGCCACTAAAATATTTCCTAATCTTGTTTTGAGATCTTCCAGATCGGATGCTAGACACAAAATTGCCATTACTTCGGAGGCAACTGTAATCTGGAAACTATCCTCACGAGGAACACCATTGAATGCACCTCCCATGCCGATCACGATATTTCTCAACGCTCTGTCATTCATATCCATACAGCGTTTGAATAAAATTCTTCTTGTATCAATTCTCAATGCATTTCCCTGCTGAATATGATTATCCAGCAATGCGCAGAGCAAATTATTTGCTGCTGTCATAGCATGAATATCCCCTGTGAAATGCAGATTAATATCTTCCATAGGAACAACCTGTGCATAACCACCGCCGGCAGCTCCTCCCTTGATACCGAATACTGGTCCAAGAGACGGTTCACGAAGTGCAAGCACTGCTTTTTTGCCGATTTTCGACATTGCCTGTCCTAATCCGACACTGACAGTTGTCTTTCCCTCACCCGCTGGCGTAGGATTAATCGCCGTAACCAGAATCAATTTCCCATCCGGCTGGTTTGCTGTTCTCTCAAAGAGCGATTCTGTCACTTTTGCCTTATAATATCCATAAGGCTCAATCTCCTGTGCCTGAATCCCTAACTCTTCTGCAATTTCTGTGATCAATTTCATTTCTGCACCCTGTGCAATTTCAATATCAGAAAGCATAACAAGCTCCTCCTGTATTCCATTTTTTATTTATCATAAAACACTCCAACAAGCAAGCCCTTTTCCTGACAACACAGGAAAAGGGTGCAGTCAGATTTTAGTCAACTGATTCTGCAACTGCGGCTTCTGCGGCAGCTTCCGCAGCAGCGATCTGCTCTTCAAGCGTCAGCTCATCTTTATCCAGTGTCAGTTTTCCCATTTCTGCCATTAAACGCTGTAATTCCGTATCGACTTTTGCATCTGTCTGGAGCTGTTCAAAAGTCTCATATTCTCTGGAAGAAACAGCACCTGCCATCTCAGCAAATGCATCCGCCTCGGCTTCTTTTTCTGTAATTCTCTGCTCCATACGGTTGAATTTCTCGAAAGAACTGGAAGTATCCACACTGCCGATTGACTGTGCAAGACTTTTTTTGGTTTCTGCCATCTGCGATCTTGCAATCAGCATAGCCTGACGGCTTTTAGCTTCTGCAAGCTTTGCCCGGAGTGTTTCCACTTGTGTCCGGATTGCTTCCGTCTGATTGGAGATCGTCTCATACATCTCCTTGTAAGTTGCTACTTCCTCATCAGCTCTGACTTTCTGTGCCAATGCTCTCTTTGCCAGATCAATATTATTGGCAGCAAGTGCAGCTTTTGCCTTTGCCTCCCAATCAGCAGACTTTCGGATTGCTTCATTGTATTGTTTTTCCGCAATCCGCTCACTGGCAACTGCCTTACCAAGAGCCTGAACAGATTTTGTCAGTTCTTTTTGCATATCAAGAATAATCTGCTTGACCATTTTTTCAGGATTTTCAGCACGATCAATTAATTCATTGACATTGGATTTAAAAATATCGCTTATTCTGGAAAAAATACCCATCCAAACACTCCTTTATGGATTATGACTGAATCTACATACAACCTGTTTTTATCATATCATAAAATAACAGGATTGTCAAGCAAATTTACAATAATTATCCAAACAAGGCAAGAATATCTTCACTTCTGAAAATCTCTTCTCTTAATGAATGCAGTAATAATTATTCTCCTGCTATTGCATTCTTCTAAATTCTATGCTATAATAATAAAAGATATAAGCAGAAAGGAAAATACTCCATGATTTTCATTACGGGAGATATTCACGGAGAATATGATATTCATAAATTTTCAGCAAAATGCTTTCAGATGCAGAAACAGCTCACCCGCTCTGATTATATGATTATCTGCGGTGATTTTGGTCTGTTATGGAATGGCTCAAAATCGGAACGCTGGTGGCTACAATGGCTGGAAAAAAAGCCGTGGACGACACTTTTTATTGATGGCAATCATGAAAATTTTGACATGCTAGAATCCTGCCCGCTGACAGAATGGAACGGCATACAAGTACATCAAATCACAGAGCATATTTTTCATCTTTGCAGAGGAAGCATCTTTGAATTGGAAGGCAGACGTTTTTTTGCATTTGGTGGTGCAGAAAGTCATGATAAAGTATTCCGGAAAAAAGGCATTTCTATCTGGGAACAAGAAATGCCAAGCTATGAGGAAATGAAACAGGGCAGAAAAGCTCTGGAATCTATCGGCTGGAAAACAGATATTGTAATTACGCATTCCCTGCCGCAGCATCTCCAGATGGAACTATTCGGATGGGAATGCTATAATCGAAATGAACTGACAGATTATTTTGATGAAATTGACGCAAAACTGGATTTTAAATTCTGGTTTTCCGGACATTATCATATGTCTGCGCCATGCGATGAGAAGCATTTTTTAGTTTATAACGATATTTTACAGCTTACAAAAAACGGTTTTGACTGCGTCTATTCCCCGATTTCCTGATTCTCATTCTCTATTTTCTGGTATAATTAAATTTTCACGCTCATAAATATAAATCATACTATTATCTTATTCTAATTATGTAGGTGAGAATTTATGACAATTCATAAAAAAGAACTGCTTGCCAGAATTGGTGCTGTCTCTTCCGCTGTCGCACTTGTTCTTGCCGGATCCTGGTATACCGTCCGTCACATGGAAGAATCTATAAGTTTGGTCAATTCTTCTGCAAGCAACGGACAAATGATTATCCTGGATGCCGGACATGGTGGTATGGACGGCGGCTGTACATCCGCAAACGGTGATGTTGAGAAAAATATCAATCTGGCAATTCTGCTGGACTTGCGTGACATGCTCCAGGCCTCCGGCTACAATGTCTTGACTACCAGAGATACAGACAGATCCATCCATGACGAGGGTGTCGAGGGAATTGCCAATCAGAAAAGTTCCGACATGGACAACCGACTGGAATTATTCAATTCTGTTCAGGGTGCAATCTGTATTTCGATTCATCAGAATCAGTTCACAGATCCCCAGTATAGTGGCGCACAAATGTTCTATTCTGACACTAATTCTAAAAATGCCGCCCTCGCTCAGATACTCCAGAACCAATTTGTCAGCTTTCTGCAGCCAGACAACCAGCGTGAAACCAAGCTTTGCGGCAAAGAATTATTTCTTTGCTATTACAGCAAAAATCCTACCGTCATGGCTGAATGCGGCTTTTTATCCAATCCCGAAGAGGCAAGTTTATTAATCACAGAAGAGTACCAGCAAAAAGTCGCTTTTACTATTTATTCTGCTTTGATCCAATACTGTGCAGAATCCAGCTATTAACTTGTAGAAGCATAAAATATAAAGTTGAAATTCAGAAAAATCAAGTGATAAGGAAGAGAGAAAAATGTCCCGAAACTACCTCAAATACATGATAATCCCTGTTTTCATTATGCTTATAGTGTTTACAGCCTGTCAGAATCCCGATCCCGGAATACAAGCAGATCTGCCTGTAAGTACAGAAACAACATTCACCACAGAAACAGTAGCCATTACAGAAACAGCAACCCATCCAAGCACAACATCTATACACCCAGAAACAAAAATTTCTGAAGTCCCTGAAATAATCGAAATTCCGGAGAGTATCCTGCTGGAAGATGTTCCTTACTACTCACAGGAGGATATACTCCCCACCGGATGTGAAATCATCAGTGCGAAAATGCTACTTGAATTTTATACGCATCAGGAAACAGAACTTGATGAGATGCTTTCTGTGATTCCCTGTCAATACCCGAAAGAAGAAAATCACAGACTTTATGCACCGCATCCCGAAAATGCCTTTATTGGTAATCCCCGGAATGAATCCAGTTTCGGATGTTTTGCACCTGTTATCGTCAAAATGCTGAATCACCTGCTGCCCGATGCCTACCAGGCTGTTGATACTTCCGGAACGGATTTGCAAGAACTTGCAGAAACTTATCTTCCGCAGAACACACCTGTTCTTGTATGGGCAACAATCGGTATGTGGAATCCATTCCCGAATGTCAGCTGGTATCTCTACAATGAAAAAGGTTATCCGACTGACCATGAATTTCAATGGCTTGCAAACGAACATTGCATGGTACTGATCGGTTATGATGCGGATTATTATTATTTTCAAGATCCCTATGAAAGCAATGGCACAATGAAATTCCGGAAAGATATTTCCGGGAAACGCTACGAAGAAATCGGGTGCTATAGTGTCATTGTAACAGAAAAACGACAGAAAGGCTGATCATCTATCCTTGGCTAAGAAAAATAATATTTCAAAAATGCAATTCATTTGCTCGGAATGCGGCTGGAGCAGTCCGAAATGGAACGGCTGCTGTCAGGGCTGTGGTGCATGGAACACACTGGAAGAAATCATCCCTGCTACGCAGATCTCATCCCGGAATCTTTCGAATTTTTCTCAGAAAATACAAGCAATTTCTGAAATCGACACACAGAACGAAATCCGATACAGTACAGGATCAACTGAACTGGACAGAGTTCTCGGCGGCGGTCTTGTGAAAGGCTCTATTGTCCTGCTCGGCGGTGAACCTGGCATTGGCAAAAGT